>CAUUIU010000234.1:0-5279 GCA_963545025.1 uncultured Sphingopyxis sp.
GATCGCTCAGTGTCTCGTGGGCTCGGAGATGTGTATAAGAGACAGGGACACCAACGACATCAAGGCGGGCGACCACCTCGAAGTCTTCGAAGTCGAACTGCGCGAACGGACGCTGTAAAAAGCGTTCGCTTCGCGGAGCAGCGGAGACGCCGGCATGGCTCGCTATGTGGCCCTATTCGGCAGCATCAACGTCGGTGGCAACCGGCTGACGATGGCCGACCTGCGCGCGGCGTTCGAGGCTGAGGGCTTCTCCGATGTCGAGACCGTCGTCGCCAGCGGCAATGTCATTTTTTCTTACCCCGCGCGGCCGACGCGCGGGCTCGAGGAAAAGCTGACGCTGATGGTCGACGACCGGTTCGACATGAGCTGCGCCGCGCTCGTGCGGAGCCGCGACGAACTCGCCGCGGCGATTGCCGACAATCCGTTTGCGGGGACCAACGAGGACAGGTTCGTCCACACCATGTTCCTAGATGGCCAGCCGACCGCAGCCCAGTTCGAGGCGCTGGCGGCCGACAAATGGATCAGGCCGAACGAGCGCGTCGCGCCCGGCGACCGGTCGCTTTATATCGACTATGGCGACGGTGCGGCCGACAGCAAATTGACCGCGCGGATGATCGAGCGCCGGTTGGAACATAAGGGCACGGCGCGCAACATGCGTTCGATTGCGCGGATTGTCGAAAAACTCGACCAGCTGGAGAAAGCGGAGTCATGAAACCCGACAAGGACCGGAAAAAGGATAGCGGCCCCTCGGTTCGCGTGCTGCGCGTTGGCGAACAGGTGCGCCACATCCTCTCCGAAATTCTCGCGCGCGGCGACGCACATGACGACCTTTTGACCAAGCATCCGGTGAGCATCACCGAAGTGCGCATGTCGCCCGACCTTCGCCATGCGACGGTGTTCGTGAAGCCGTTGCTCGGCAAAAATGAGGAGGCGGTGCTCAAGGCGCTGCGTACCAATACCGCCTGGCTGCAAAAGAGCGTCGCTGAAAAGATGAGCATGAAATATGCCGCGAAGCTGAAATTCCTGTCGGACGAAAGCTTCGACGAGGCGAGCCATATCGACAAGCTGCTCCGCGATCCGAAGGTGAAGCGCGATCTGGAGAGCGACGAGAGCGAATAATTCACGTCGCCCCCGCGAAGGCGGGGGCCGCTGGCAGCCTAACCCGCACCGTGGTGATCAACCGACGGATTATCCGCTGACGGTCATTTCTTGATCCCCGCCGCTTCCTCCAGCTCAACGAGCGCATCCTCCAGATAGTCGATCAGCCGCTGAACATGCGGCACGCTGCGGCGGCACGCCGTAATCCCGAAATCGATATTCTTGTTGTTCGACACCTGCGTGATGTTCATCGCCATGCCGTCGACCGGGATGCTCGCGGGATACATGCCGTCGAGCCGCGCACCGTTCCAGTAAAGCTGCTCGCGGGGGCCGGGGACGTTCGAGATGGTGACGCTGTACGCCGGAAATTTGTCGGCGGTGCGTGTCAGCGCGGTCAGCATCTGCGGCATCTGCGTGATCGCGGTATAGATCTGGATCTGCTGCGCGGTCATCTCGCGCAGCTGTGCTTTCGCGGCGTTCATCGACGCCTGGATCGTCCGCATCCGCTCCGCCGGATCGTCGATATGCGTCGCGAGGTTCGCGGTCACCGCCGCGACCGAATTGCCCGAATCGATATCGTCCTTGGCGCGGATCGACACCGGCGCCATTGCTTTCAAAGGCTTGTCGGGCAGCTCGTTCAGCGATTGCAGATATTTGCGCATCGCGCCCGAACACATCGCGAGCACCGCGTCGTTGATCGTCCCGTCATAGGCCTTGCCCATCGCGCGCACGCGTTCGAGCGACCAGCTTTGCGCCACGAAGCGGCGCGCACCGGTGATGTTGCGGTTGAAGCTGGTGCGCGGCAAGCCGCCCCACGGCGTCGTGAGGTCGCCGCCGCCGAGCCCGAACATCGCCGCGGCATATTGGTTGAGCGCCTTGCTCACCCCGACGCTGTTGCCCCATTGCTCCTTCAGGAAGGCGCCGATGGCTTTGAGGTCGGTGATGCTGGGCGTCGGCGCCTTTTTCGCGGTCGGGAATTGGCGCTTATAGGCTTCATAGACCTCGACCGACATCGGCGACGCGGTGGGTTTGTAATTCTTGTCGTTGCTCAGCATCGCATTGGTGAAATGCATCGAGCTGGCGCCGTCCATGAAGGCATGGTGGATCTTGAAATAGGTCGCGATCTGGCGGTTGGGCAGGCCCGAGATCAACGTGATTTCCCACATCGGGCGGGTGCGGTCGAGCAAGGTACCGTGGAGGCGCGAGGCGAGTTCGAACATCTCGCGGTAGCGGCCCGGTTTGGGCAGCGCGGCGGCGCGGACATGGTAGTGCATGTCGATGTCCTTGTCGGGGACAAGACGGATCGGGCCGTACTGCCCGAGCGGGGTCAGCTTCAGCACCTCGCTGAACGGGCGCCGCAGCCCTTCCTGCTGGCGGAGCAGCGCGAGCATCTCGTTCAGCCACTCGGTCTCGTCGACCTTGTCGGGCAGCGTGTAGAGATTGACCCCGCCGACGTGCATCGGCGTCTCGCGCGTCTCCGCGACCAAAAACATCGCGTCGGTCACCGGCATCAGCCGCATGGCAGCTCTCCCCACTGTTTATGCTGCAATCTTTGGTGCGCAGCATGGCAGGGGGGGCGGGCGAGTCAAGCGGGCCAGGAATATCCTCCCTGTCGCGAAGCGAAGGGCGTGATGGAGGGACCGGCGCGTCATGGCCCCTCCGTCAGCGCTTCGCGCTGCCACCTCCCCATGCCTGCGGTACAGGGAGGATTGGCGAGGGCCATCGAAGGCGTTATCGCGCACCCTATGGCCAAGCTCTATTTCTACTACGCCAGCATGAACGCCGGCAAATCGACGACGCTGTTGCAGGCGGATTTCAACTATCGCGAGCGCGGCATGGAAACGATGCTGTGGACCGCCGCGCTCGACGACCGTTATGGCGCCGGGCAGGTGACGAGCCGGATCGGGCTGATGGCCGAGGCGCATAAATTCGATCCCGACAGCGACATGTTCGCCGCAGTCACCGCCGAACATCTGGAAAGACCTCTCGCCTGCGTGCTCGTCGACGAGGCGCAATTCCTGACCCGCGCGCAGGTGCTCGATCTTGCGCGGCTTGCCGACGAGACCGGCATTCCGGTGCTCTGCTATGGCCTGCGCACCGATTTTTCGGCCGAGCTGTTCCCCGGATCGGCGGCGCTGCTCGGGATCGCCGACGCGCTCGTCGAACTCAAAGCCGTGTGCGAGTGCGGGCGCAAGGCGACGATGAACCTGCGTGTCGACGAAAACGGCCGCGCGGTGGTCGAGGGCGCGCAGACCGAGATCGGCGGCAACGACCGCTATGTCGCGATGTGCCGGCGTCACTTCATGGCGAAACGCCGCGAAGCCGCCGAGGCGCTCTCCAATGCTTGACCGGCTCTATGTCGATCTGGCCGACGGCGACCTCCGCCTCGTCAAGCTGACCGAAGCGCACCGCGAAGAGCTGCGCGCCGTCTGCGCCGCAGACGCCGATGTCTGGCCGATCTATTCGTCGAGCTTCGGCCCCAATCATTTCGACAAGAGCTTCGACGCGCTGACCGGCGGCGGCGGGCGCATGCCCTATGCGATCATGGACGGCGACACGCTCGTCGGCATGACCGCCTGGCTGCGCCCCGACTGGTCGGCGCAGACGGTCGAAATCGGCAACAGCTTCATCCACCCCGACGCGCGGGGCACCGGCTTTAACGGCCGGGTCAAGCGCCTGATGCTCGATCACGCCTTCGCCGCCGGCATCCGCCGCATCGAGTTCCGCATCGACGAACGCAACAAGCGCAGTCAGGCCGCGGTCGCGAAGCTCGGTTGCAACAAGGACGGCGTGCTGCGGTCGGAACGCATCACATGGACCGGCCATGTGCGCGACACCGGCCTCTGGTCGTTGCTTGCGGACGAGTGGCAAGGATAAGGGTCAGCGCCGGTTCAGACTCATTCCGCTAGGGGCGCGTCACCATGAAAAAGAATCTCGCACTCTCCCTGGCCGCCGGTCTGCTTCCCCTTTCGGCAGCGGCGGCCGACGAGCCCGTCAACGAGCCGCGCGCGCTCGGCGTCGAATCGAGCATCGTCTTCCCCAGCGACAGCTCGATCCGCAACTGGCAGGCCGACCGCAGCCGCGGCATCTGGATCCAGGATCGCCGCCGCGACTGGTATTATGGCACGTTCGCCGGCTATTGCCGCGACATCGACTTCGCGCAGGCGATCGGCGTCGAGACGCGCGGCGCGGGGCGGCTCGACCGTTTTGCGTCGATCCTCGTCCGCGGTGAGCGCTGCCCGTTGACCTCTTTCGTGACCTCCGAAGGCCCGCCGTCGAAGAAGGACAAGGACGCCGCGACGAAGGCCGGGACGCCCTCCGAAAATTGACAGCGGCGCCTCCCCGCCATAGCGGCGCGGGATGAACGGCTGGATCATCCTCGACAAACCCCTGGGCCTTGGCTCGACGCAGGCGGTGGGCGCGGTCAAGCGCGTGTGCCGCGAGGCGGGGCTGGGCAAGGTCAAGGTCGGCCATGGCGGGACGCTCGACCCGCTGGCGACGGGGGTGCTTCCGATCGCGCTCGGCGAAGCGACGAAGCTCTGCGGCCGGATGCTCGATGCGAGCAAGATTTACGACTTTACTGTGAAATTCGGAACCCAAACCGACGGTCTCGATGCCGAGGGCGAGGTCGTCGCGACCAGCGACGTACGTCCGACCCTTGCCGACGTCGAAGCGGTGCTGCCGCGCTTCACCGGCCCGATCGAGCAGGTGCCCCCCGCCTACTCCGCGATCAAGATCGACGGCCAGCGCGCCTATGACCGCGCGCGCAAGGGCGAGGCGGTCGAGATGAAGGCGCGGGCCGTAACAGTCTATTCCCTTCGTCATGCCGGACTTGATCCGGCATTCATGTCCACCGACGAAGAGTGGACCCCGGATCAAGTCCGGGGTGACGAGGGAGGGGAGGGGCTTCAAGAAATCACCCTCACGGCCCATGTCTCCAAGGGCACCTATATCCGCAGCCTCGCGCGCGATATCGCCCACGCCGTCGGCACCGTGGGTCATGTCACCATGCTCCGCCGCACCAAGGCCGGGCCCTTCACCCTCGATCACGCGATTTCGCTGGACAAATTGAACGCTTTCGGCCAAGGCGCCGCCCAATCAGAAATCATTCTGCCGCTCGAGGCAGGGCTGGTCGACATCCCGGCTCTGAACCTTTCCCCGGAAGCGGCAGGGGCGATCCG
>CAUUIU010000235.1:0-5242 GCA_963545025.1 uncultured Sphingopyxis sp.
CGAGATCGCTCAGTGTCTCGTGGGCTCGGAGATGTGTATAAGAGACAGGCCGCGTCATCACCGATCGGCTTCCCTCGCCGCACGACGACCTTCTGCTGTTCGACGACACGCAGGTGACCGGAATTCGGACCAAACGCTGGAAGCTGGTCAAATATTCCTATTATCGTAGCTACAAGCTCGATCTCGGCAAATATATGATCAGCCGCCAGGGCGCGCTGCTTTTCGACCTCGACCAGGATCCGGGCGAGCTCTACAGCGTCGCAAGCCGTCATCCCGAAGTCTTTGCCGCGCTGATGAAACGCATGGCCGACGCGCAGGCCAAATATGACGCCCTTGCCCCCAAGGCCTGAGCCGCTCGCGCGCATCGGCTTCTGGCGCAAGATCTCGCTCGGTTCGGGCGATCTGGCCTTCAACCTCTATTGGCAGAGCAGCTCGCTGTTCCTGCTCTATTTCTACACCGATGTCCTCGGCGTTCCGGCGACGATCGCAGGCACCATCTATATGGCCGCCCTGATCTGGGATGCCGCGATCGATCCGGTGGTCGGCTGGGCTGCTGACCGGACGCGAACGCGCATGGGCCGCTACCGCCCCTATCTGCTGTTCGGGGCACCCCTGCTCGCGCTCGCCTATGCCGCGATGTTTTTCGTTCCCGCCATGCCCGGCGTCGGAACGCTGGTGCTGGTCACGGTCACCCACCTGCGGTTCCGCACCCTCTACGCGGTGGTCAATATTCCATACGCATCGCTCTTCGCGCGTGTCACGCGCGACAGCGCGCAGCGCGCCGACATGGCGGGTGCCCGGATCATGTTCGCAATGATTGCGGGCATGCTGGTCTCGTCCACGACGCTCCCTCTCGCGGGCTTGCTAGGAGGCGATGATACGCGTCGCGGCTGGCAGATACTGGCGCTGGTCTATGGCGGCTTTGCCGTACTGATCCTGTGGCAGGTTGCCCGTGCCGCACGTGGTCTGGATGCGCCCGAACCACTGGTCGCCGAACGCATTGCGTGGCGCACCGTCGCGACGTCGCTCGCCACGAATCGGCCGCTGCATCTCGCGCTCGGCGTCGTCATACTGAGCTCGATAGCCTCGACCTTCTTTCACAAGAACATCATCTATTATTTCAAATATATATATGGCGACACCGACGCCGCGACGATCGCGCTGACCTTGAGCGCTGGCGTGACCGCAGCGTCGGTGCCCGCCTGGACGTGGGTCGCGCGCACCCATGGCAAGCGGCTGGCGTGGGCAAGCGGCATGGCGATCGTCGGGGTCGGGCTCATCGCCTGGTGGTTTGCCAACGGCCAGGGCTTGACCGCCCTTCTTTGCGCGATCGCGATCATCGCAGCGGGGATGAGCGCCAATTATATATGTTTCTGGGCGGTGCTGCCCGACACGGTCGAATATGGCGAATGGAAGACGGGTGTTCGGACCGAATCGCTGATCTTCGGCCTTGTCGTTCTCGGCCAGAAGGCCGCCCTTGGCGCGGCCGCAGGCGCGCTCGGCATCGCGCTCAATTTCGTCGGTTATCAGGCCAATGAAACAATGAACCCGGCAACGGTCACCGGTCTGCGGATGATGATGCTGGCTATTCCGCTCGGCGGCGTAATCCTGTCGCTCATCCTCATCTATTTCTACCGTCTGTCCTATGCGGCGCACCGTCAGATCGTCCTCGACATCGCCGAGCGCGCGGACGCGAGGCGCTGAACGGTGACGGGCTGGCAAGTAATCGGCACGCTCGCAGATTATACCAAATCGATGGACGCCAGCGATGCCGACCTAGCTTTCCGGCTCGATCTTCCACAAAGACCAATTTTCACCGGTAGCCGTACTCGCATATTGCTGCGTTCGAACCTGCTGAGATGCGGCGCTTACGCTGCGTCAGGCTAGTCGCGCCGCCTGCATGGAGATGGTGCGCATCGGTCTGATCGGCGCCGCACGCGTCGCGCCTTATGCCATCATCGCCCCGGCGCGCAGCGTGCCCGGCGCGCATCTGACGGCGATCGCAGCGCGCGACTTGAACCGCGCATCGACATTCGCCGCACGGCACGGCATCGCAACCGTTCACCGCGATTATCGCGCGCTAATCGTCGACCCCGCTATCGACCTCGTTTATTTGGCGACGCCGCCGTCAACCCATGCTGACCTCGCGCATCGCGCAATTGCCGCAGGCAAGCATATCCTCATCGAAAAGCCATTCACAATCGATGCCTCCGAAGCGGCGGCTATCCTCGATCATGCTCGTGCGCGCGGCGTTCGCGCCTTCGAAGCCATGCACGCGCCACATCATGCACTGTTTGGCGAGGTCCGCGTAATCGTCGGGAGCGGGGTTCTCGGACGCATACGCCAGGTCAATGCGCACTTTTCGACGATCATCGCCGTCGTTCCAGGCGAATTTCGCTGGCATGTCGGGCTGGGGGGCGGCGGTCTGATGGACCTCGGCGTCTATCCGCTCGCGCTCTGTCGGCGTCTGCTCGGCGAAGATTTCAAGGTAGACGCTGTTGCGGTGGAGTTCGAGAGCGGCGTCGATGCCCGGCTGCGCGCCGACCTGTCCTTCGGCGACGTCGCGGCCCGCATCGGATGTTCGATGATCGATCCGTTCGACGCCTATCTCGAAATCGTAGGCGAGCACGGCACCTTGCACGTCCGCAACCCGGTTGCGCCAAGCCTCGGCAACCGTCTCACCCTGCGGACCGGGACATCGTGTGAGGAGCGCGAAATCGACGGCGCGACGAGCTGGACCGCCCAACTTGCCGCGATCGTCGCGACGCTGCGCGACGGCGCCCCCTACCCTCTTCCCGCTGACGATCCGCTTGCCTCGATGCGGGCGATCGAGCGTGTGCGGGCGCATCCCGACTGGGATGCGGCGGTCAACGCCGACGCGACCGCGCAGCCATAGCGGCAGTGATTGCATCAAGCTGTCGGGGCCGCTGGACCGTACCAACCTCTGGTCCTGCTGCCGTGAACTGCAGCAAGCGGTCCGCAGCGAGGTCGAATGCTGGCCAGACCGGGCGGCCTGCCGGAGCGGGGATTCCATCGCGCGCGAAAGCCACCCAATAATCCTGGATCGCTCTCGACGCGGCCACGTCGGCTGCCGTCGGCACGACGCCTTCGCGTCCGAGCGTGCCGAAAACGAAGGTGACGTCCGATGCGTGCGCGGCGCCATCGACCTCGGATCGTTTGGCCTCGCTGACATAATCGAACCTGTAAAGCCACGACGGAAAACCATGCTGCCTATGGCTTGCCGCCAGCGTCCGTGCGGGCTCGGCGAAGCCCCAGTCGTTGACGATATTGTCGTCGAACCCGCCCGATGACGGATAGGTATCACGCACCCTGTCGAGCGACGCTCCCAACTCGCGTTTCGCCCATTGGCGCAGGCCATAGCGAGCGAGGAAATTCAGGTGACTAAGTTCGCGGTCGGTCGATCCGACGATGAGGGGCACGGGCGCTTGCCGGCCCGCAAGGAACCCGTCGACGAAATCGCTTTTGACCAGCTTCCCGTCGATCATCGGCCCCGAAAAGGTCTTGGAATCGAGATTGGCGAAACCGATATTTCCGAGCACATCGGCGGCCGGGATCGCTCGCAGCGCCGCAACATCGGGATTTTCGAGCTTCTGTTTTGCGGCAAATGCCATAGCAGCGCGAAACCCCGACGGTTTGTCCTTGCTTGCATCGGCAAGCGGAGCCCAGCGATTACGCCCCCCGCTCGACTGGATTATCGCACCGGCGAACAGCTCGCGCACCTCGGGATCCAGCATGAGCTGCGCCACCGAAGCGCCGCCGGCCGATTGTCCGAACAAGGTGACCCGGTCAGGATTGCCGCCAAAGGACGCGATATTGCGCTTCACCCAGCGCAGTGCGGCGACCTGATCCATCATCCCCCAATTGCCCGTTGGGGCACCCGCCGCTTCCGCCATCAACGCCGGATGGGCGAAGAAACCGAAACGGCCGAGGCGATAATTGAAGCTGACCAGGACCACGCCCCGGCGCGCCAGTGCGGAGCCATCGAGCCCTGGCTGGCTCGCCGAGCCTTGCACGAAACCGCCGCCATGGATCCAGAACAGGACGGGAGCGCCTCCCGTTGGCACCGTCTCAGGGGCCCAGATATTGATCGTGAGGCAATCCTCGCTCATCGGCTGGGTCGACCGAGCGGGATCGGCGGCACTTCGCACCTGCCAGCAATCATTGCCAAAACGGCTTGCGTCGCGGACGTGCGGCCAAGTCGTGACCGGCTGGGGCGGTCGCCAGCGTAGCGGGCCGACCGGCGGCGCGGCATAGGGTATATTCTTGAAGATCAGGATGTCGCGGTCGCGTAGCCCGGCGAGCCTACCGCTCTCGATCGTTCGTTCGACGGGTGAAACTGGGCCAAGCGGCGGCACGGGGTCGGCTGCTGCCACGTCGGGCGGCGTCAACGACCACCACAGTCCCGCGATCGCTACCGCCGCGACAATCAACAGTGAGAGCAGTCCGATCGCTACCCGGCGGAGGATCCGTCTTGCCTTCGACATATGTTTCTCCTTCGGACGATTGCGGTGCCGGGTGTGCGCTCCTCGGCCCGCCGCGCGTTCTTGTATCCACGCCAGACCGCCACCGGGGCGATCGGCGTATAATTCACGATAAATTGCATTACCGGGCGACAAGGATTTCGACATTTTCACGCGGGTTCTCTACAGTCGATCGCAGAAGGTGCCCGCGCGGCGGTGCCCCAAAGAAAAGGCAATCCATGTCCCCATCTGCTTCCCTTCGGCGACCCGCCGCTCCCGATGCGGCAGGCGGTGTGCCCGAAAAGGCTGCGAAACGAACCTATCGCGGCGAACGGCGCGAAGAACAGAAGCGGCTGACGCACGGGCGTGTCCTCGAGGCGGCGCTCGAACTGTTCGCCGAGCGGGGTTTCGAGGCGGCATCGCTGCGCGATATCGCAACGAAGGCCGGCGTCTCGCATGCGGTGATCCGGCTGCATTTCGGGAACAAGGCGCAGCTTTGGCAGCAGACGGTCGATTTTCTGTTCCGCCGCATGCAAAGCGAAATGCGACCGATGCCCGGCGATCCGGATTACGCCGAGGGCGCCGCCGGTCTCGAATTGTTCGTGCGGCGTTACGTCGCTTATTGCGCGCGGCATCCCGAGCACGCGCGGCTGATGCTGATGGAATCGATGCACGATAGCGAACAGCTGCGCTATGCGGTCGACGAGCACATCCCTGTCTCTTATACACATCTGACGCTGCCGACGAAGCTAGAAGTGTAG
>CAUUIU010000236.1:0-5241 GCA_963545025.1 uncultured Sphingopyxis sp.
ACTTCTAGCTTCGTCGGCAGCGTCAGATGTGTATAAGAGACAGGTTCTAGACATTCCATCGCGGCGTAACCATAATCGGGTCCGACGCGAAACCGAATCGCACCTCGGGGGATTGTCTCAGCATGGCCAGCCGCACCGACGCTCCGAACCGCACCGATCCGGTGGAGGATCTGGCCCGCCGTTTCGCCGCGACCCGCCGCCTGTCGCTCGATCTGGTCGGCACGCTATCCGACGCCGACGCGAGCGCGCAGTCTATGCCCGACGCGTCGCCCGCCAAATGGCATCTCGCGCATACGACATGGTTCTTCGAAACCTTCATCCTGCGCGACCATGTGCCGGGCTATGCGTTGTTCGACGTGCGCTATCCCTATCTTTTCAATAGCTATTATGAGGCGGAGGGGCCGCGCCATGCGCGCCCGCAACGCGGGCTGCTGACGCGTCCGTCGCTCGACGAAATCTGCGTGTGGCGCGCGCATGTCGATGTCGCGGTCCAGACCGCGCTGCCTGACTTTCCGGCCAGCGCGCTGACGCTGGTCGAACTCGGCATCCATCACGAGCAGCAACATCAGGAATTGCTGCTGACCGACCTCAAGCATCTCTTCGCACAGAATCCACTCGGTCCGGCAGTGTGGGAAACGCCGATCGCGCGTGAAGCCCGGCCGTTTTCCGCGATGAAATGGATCAAAGGCGCCGAAGGCATCGCGGCGATCGGCCATGCGGGCGAAGGCTTCGCCTTCGACTGCGAGGGTCCTCGCCACGACGCGCTGCTCACCCCGCACGCACTCGCCAGCCGCCCCGTCACCAACGAAGAATGGCGCCAGTTCATCGACGACGGCGGCTACCACACCCCTTCGCTCTGGCTCAGCGACGGCTGGGCCTGGGTGCAGGCGGAAAGCGTCGAAGCACCGGCCTATTGGCAGGACGGACAAACTTTCACCCTGTCTGGCTGGCAGGATATCGATCCCGCTGCGCCCGTCACCCACATCAGCTTTTTCGAAGCCGACGCCTTCGCCAGCTGGGCCGGCGCGCGCTTACCCACCGAGTTCGAATGGGAATCGGCGGCCGCATCCTTCGATCCCGGTGGCGGCCAGCAACTCGACGCGGTTGGCGCCATCCAGCCCCTTCCGGCGGACAGCGACACCGATCTGCAACAGATGTTCGGCAGCGTGTGGGAATGGACCGGCAGTGCCTATCGCCCCTATCCCGGCTTCCGCGCCGCGCCCGGCGCCGTCGGCGAATATAATGGCAAGTTCATGAGCGGCCAGTTCGTGCTGCGCGGCGGCAGCTGCGCTACCCCGCGCGGCCATCTGCGCGCCTCCTACCGCAATTTCTTCTACCCCCACCAGCGCTGGCAATTCACCGGCGCCCGCCTCGCGAAGGATCTGTAGGACCTCCTCAGGGCAACAGGCCGGCTGAGGTTTGAAGCAAATTTGTTCGGTGTGAGGAGGAGCGACGAAGACATATGGATATATTTCAAGGCGCTCCGACGCGGCACCGGACAAATTTGATCAAATCCCGAAGGGACGACAAAATGGCTTCCATCTCGAACCAAATGCCCCTTGGGCATAGAACCGCTATTCCCGGCGGGTCATTTGGCTCGACATGTTCGCCATTTTGGCGCCTCAGCCGGTCTGTTGCCCTGAGGAGGTCCTGACCATGGGCGTTGTGCGCAATCTTCGTCAGGTTTCGGCGGACGACGCGGGCGTCGACATCGCCTTTCGCGCCGACGTCCACGCCGGCCTGTCGCAACGGCAAAAGGCGATCCCCGCGCGCTGGTTCTACGACGCCACGGGCTCGGCGCTGTTCGAAGATATCACTGCGCTCCCCGAATATTATCCGACACGCAGCGAAACCGACCTTCTGACCCGCCACGCCGCCCAAATCGCCGAGGCGATCGGCCCCGGCCACGCCGTTGTCGAACTCGGGTCGGGCAGCTCGACCAAGACGCCGCTGCTCCTCGAAGCGATCGCGCCCGCCGCCTATGTGCCGGTCGATATTTCGGGCGACTTCCTGCGGGGCAGCGCTGACGCGCTGGCCGCCCGCTTCCCCGGCCTGTCCATCTATCCGGTCGAGGCCGATTTCACCCAGAAGGTCGCGCTCCCGCGCGAAATCTGCCCGCTGCCCAAGCTCGGCTTCTTTCCGGGCAGCACGATCGGCAACATGGTCGCGCGTACCGCGATCGACTTGCTTCGCAATTGGCGCGAGACGCTCGGCGACGGGTCGTTGATGCTGATCGGGGTCGACCGGATCAAGGATATCGGCATCCTCGAACTCGCCTATGACGATCCCGCGGGGGTCACCGCGGCGTTCAATCTCAACCTGCTCGAACGGATCAACCGCGAGCTCGGGGGCAATATCGCGGTCGAGAATTTTGCGCATCGCGCGGTCTGGGACGATACGCATGCGCGGATCGAAATGCACCTCGTCGCCGCCTGCGACATGAATTTCTCAGTCGACGGCCGCAGCTATCGCATGGCGAAGGGTGAGACGATCCACAGCGAGAACAGCCATAAATATGGTCCGCGCGATGCCAATCTGCTCCTCCGCGCCGGCGGCTGGACTCCGCTCGCGACATGGGACGACGTCGACCCTGCTTTTGCACTGATTCTCGCCGAAGCGACCGAGTTCCGCTCGGTCCCCTGACGCTCTCCCTTGACGAGAGCGCCCGACGCCGTACGGGCACAGCCACGGTTTCAGCGAAAGGGCTAGCATATGATCGTCGGCGTCATCGGGGCAGGGCAAATGGGTGCGGGCATCGCGCAAGTGTCGGCGGGCGCCGGCCATGACGTACTTCTCTCCGACATCGATCTCGCCCGCGCCGAAGCGGGTAAGGTGGGCATCGCCAAGGCACTCGGACGTCTCGTCGCCAAGGAAAAGATGAGCCAGGGCGACGCTGATGCGCTCCTCGGCCGCATCACCCCAGTCGCCGACCACAGCGCCTTCGCCCCTGCCGAACTCGTGATCGAGGCGGCGACCGAGCGCGAGGAAATCAAGCGCGCGATCTTCGCCAGCGTCGGCCAGCATCTGTCGGCCACCGCCATCCTCGCGTCGAATACCAGTTCGATCCCGATCACCCGCCTCGCGCAGGCGTCGCCCGATCCGGCGCGCTTCATCGGCGTCCATTTCTTCAACCCCGTGCCGGTCATGGGCCTGATCGAGCTGATCCGCGGCCTCGCGACCAGCGATGACACGCTGGCGAAGGTCGAGGCGTTCGGCCGCGGGCTCGGCAAGGAGATCGTCCACGCCAACGACGCTCCGGGCTTTATCGTCAACCGCGTGCTGATGCCGATGATCAACGAAGCGATATTCGCGCTCGGCGAGGGCGTCGCGACGATGCAGGACATCGACGCGGGCTGTCGTCTCGGTCTCAACCACCCAATGGGCCCGATCACGCTCGCTGATTTCATCGGGCTCGACACGTGCCTCGAAATCATCCGCGTGCTCTACAGCGGCACCGGCGATCCGAAATTCCGACCAGCGCCCTTGCTCGTCCAATATGTCGACGCCGGCTGGGTTGGCAAAAAGGCAGGGCGCGGCTTCTACGACTGGACAGGTGAGGCGCCCGTGCCGACGCGGTGAGCGGCCACGACGCCCGCATCCATATGCAGCGTCCGTGGGTTTAAATCACCCTGCGTCGTCTGCATAAGGGCGGCCTGATGGAGCCGGAAGGCGTCCGGTGCGTTGTGCCAATGGAAGCAGAGGGATGATATGATCATGCGTACCAGGACCTTATTCGCGCTTGCTGCCTCGCTTCTTTTCGGCGTCATGCCCGCCCAGGCGCAGCAGGGAGCGCCCGAAGAATCGACGATCAAAGACACGGCCAATTCGGTGGCCGAGCCTTTCGATGGCAAGGAGGTTCCGGCCAAGCTTCTGGCAATACAGGGCGACCCCTATTCGCTGGCCGGCCTCGGCAAATGCGCCTCGATCGTTCGCGAGATCGGCGAACTCGACAGCGTGCTTGGCCCCGATGTCAACGAGCAGGCCGATAAAAACCGGGCGCAAAAGCGGGAAGAAACCGCCGGCCGCGTCGCTGGGTCGGTGGCGGGGTCGATCATCCCGTTTCGCGGACTGATCGGCGAAGTCACCGGCGCCAACGCCGAACGGCGGCGCTATGCGCTGGCGGTCTATGCCGGAACGGTGCGCCGCGGTTTCCTGAAAGGCATCGGGCTCGAGCGCGGCTGCAAGGCGCCGGCCCGGCCCTGAAGTGCCCGTCAGAGTGGCGTGTAGACCACGCGGCAGCTTTCGGGCGCGCTGCGCAGCGCGGTGTTCCACGTCACGTCATTGCCGTTGCGCTGCAATCGGGCGCCCGTGCGATTCTCATAGACCGAGCCACCGGTCGAGGGTGTCTGCTTCAGCGCCATCGTGCGACCGCCGTTAACGCGTACGATCGCAGTGCTGCCAACATAGTCAACCTTCAGCTTGGTACCGCCGCTGCAGTCATAGCTGGTTGCGGTGGTGCGGGGGACGGAGGAGCAACCGGCGAGTGCCAGCGCCGCCGCCGCGACAGAAATCGCGATCAACTTCGTCATCATTACCCCCTCAATAGCCCGAGCGAACGCACAGGACGTCGGCGAGGTAGATGCGCGTGCCGACGGTTTCCATATGTTCGCGTGCCGAACCGTTCCAGCCGATCGAGCGACACCAATTGTCGGCGGTCTGCGCCGCACAATTGGCCGTTGCCGAACCGCGGACGCAGGCGAGTACGCGCGAATTGCGTTCCGATGGCTGGGTGTGGAATTCCGCGAAATTGCCGCGCGCGACTTGGTCGTTGGCGGGCGGCGTCGGATCCCAACCGCCGCCGCTGCCGACCGGCCGGATCGACTGGATGGCGAGGCCGCGCAGCACATTGTTCAGCATCGGCGTGTCGCGATCGACGGTACGACACTGGCCGCGATAGCGCGTCCGTTCGCACAATTCCCAGCGCCCGCTGGCGACGCGGATCGAATTGACCGGCCAGGCAAGGCCGAGGTTCGGCTTTTCCTCGCCAATGAATACCGCCGGCCCGCGATATGCGGCGTCGCGATAGATGGTCGCTTCGGGCGGACGGTACATGCGGTCTTCAGGGGTCTGGGCGCTCGATGTGGAGAGCAGCCCGGCTCCCATCGCCGAAACGACTGCGGCAAGGATCGACCAACGGTGAGTGGATTTCATGACAAACTCCCTTTTAGCGAACGCGACCGGGGATTCGTTATATCCCCGGAGCTTACGCGATGCGGAGGTCGCTTGCAAATTCTCCCAAAG
>CAUUIU010000237.1:0-5214 GCA_963545025.1 uncultured Sphingopyxis sp.
CTCCCGCCGACCTGAGGATCGGCTGCCTTCTCTTGATCCTTGCCTTTCTGACTTACCCTGCAAGCGTTTGAAAGCCGACGTCGATAATTGTTGACGGGAAGTTCGCCGAAATGTCCGAGAGCACGTCAGAGCGTCGTCGGCTCGCCGGTCGCAGTCTGGGGCTATCTCCTCGAGCAGAAGCGCGGTGAGGGGATGCCCCCTAGGAGCCTCTACCATCATGAAAGCGTGAAATCCTGCCCCTGGACGATGACGATCGGGGTAGTCCGCCGCCGCCTTTTTTAGCCATCAGCGCACCACATTTTCCTCACTGCTGCTTAATATTGCAAATCAATCGCATTATCTGTAGGGGCCCGCGATCATCGCTGCTCTCAGGGGAAATTTCATGAAATCCAAATTGCTATTGTCGGCTGCCTTGCTTGCGTTTCCAACCGCCGCGACGGCGGCCGAAGCCGAATCGGACGACAGCCGCACGATCATCGTCACCGGCAAAGCCGACGGCTATTTCGCGGAAAACTCCGTCACTGCGACCAAGACCGACACGCCGCTCATCGACGTGCCGCAGACCATCTCGGTGGTAACGCGCGAGCGGCTGGACGATCAGGCACAGCACAGCATCGCCGACGTCCTGCGCTACGTGCCGGGAACCACCATCGGCCAGGGTGAAGGAAACCGCGACCAGATTACCCTGCGCGGCCAGAATACGACCGCCGACTTCTTCCTCGATGGCGTGCGCGACGACGTGCAATATTATCGCGGCCTGTACAACATCGAGCGCATCGAGGTCCTCAAGGGCCCCTTCGCGCTGATTTTCGGCCGCGGCGGCAGCGGCGGCATCATCAATCGCGTGCAGAAGACGCCTTCCGCAGAGGCGCTGGCGATCGGCGGCTCGGCGAGCGTCAACACCTTCGGCGCGTGGGACGTGACGGCGGACATCAATGCGCCGATCAGCGGCAATGCCGCTTTCCGCCTCAACGCCAATTATGAGAGCCTCGACAATCACCGCGATTTCTTCGAGGGCGAGCGCTATGCGATCAATCCCTATTTCGCGGTCAACCTAGGGCAGTGGCAGCTCGGCCTCTCGTACGAATATGTGAACGACGATCGCGTCACCGACCGCGGTGTACCTTCGATCGCCACTGCGGCGGGCCAGCCGAACCGCCCGATCACCGGCTATCGGGACACATTCATTGGCGTCCCGGGTGTCAATCGCGCTGGACTCGAGGCGCATATCGTCAAGGCGCGGCTCGATGGCGAACTCGCGGAAAACCTGAACTGGTCGACCACACTGCTCTATGGCGACTATGACAAATATTACACCAATGTTTTCGCCAATGGCGCCGCCACCGGCCAGACGGGCACCGTCGCACTGTCCAGCTATACCGATCCGACGACGCGGCAGAACTTCATCGCGCAGAGCAATCTGGTGTGGGACGTGAACTTCGGATCGATCGGCAACAAGATCCTGCTCGGCCTCGAATATGGCGATCAGGATTCCACCAACCAGCGCCGGAACGGAACGCTATCGAGCAGCACGCTCAACCTCGCCAATATCGTCTATCCGACGGTCACCTTTGGCGCGCTCGCCCGGAACACCGAGTCCGACGTGCAGTTCTTCTCGGCCTATGCACAGGACCAGATCAGCTTTGGAGCGCATGTCGATCTGGTGGTCGGCCTTCGCTACGACCGGTTCGAGATCAAGGGCACCGATCTGGTCGGCACGCCGCGACCCTTCGCGCGCACTGACGAGAAGGTTTCCCCGCGCGTCGGTCTGATCCTGAAGCCACGTGACAATATCTCGGTCTATGGCAGCTACAGCCGGTCCTTCCTGCCGCGCTCGGGCGACCAGTTCCTGACGATGTCGGCGACGCAGCAGAATCTCGCACCCGAAAGGTTCACCAATTATGAGGTCGGCGCCAAGTGGGACATCCGGCCCGATCTCAATGTCACGCTCGCGCTGTTCCAGCTCGATCGGACCAATGCGACGACTCCCGATCCGAACAACGTCACCGCGACGATCAACGTCGGCGAGACGCGGACCAAAGGCGTCGAACTGGCGTTGACCGGCCGGATCACGCCCAATTGGCAAGTGAGCGGTGGCTATACCTATCAGGATGCGCAGCTTCGCGGGAACGGTTTCGTGCGGCTGGCGCAGGTGCCGAAGCACCAGTTCGCCTTGTGGAATCGCTATGACTTCAACAGCAGCGTTGGCGCGGGTATCGGCGTGATCCATCAGTCGAGCCAGTTCGCGGCAATCCGGACATCGGCAACGACCACCCGCTTGCCCGCCTTTACCCGCGTGGACGCCGCGCTGTTCTTCAAGGCGAACGAGCGGATCGAGTTCCAGGTCAACGTCGAGAATTTGCTCGACGAGAGCTACTTCTCCGACGCGCACAACAACAATAACATCACGCCCGGCGCGCCGATCAACGCGCGCTTTACCGCTCGCGTGAAGTTCTGACGGCAAGCCGAGAGGGCGGGAGTGCCTTGCGCTCCCGCCCTCGACGCACCGTGGTTGACCAAATGCCCGTCCGTAGGCCGAATTGCAGTGCAGCGCCCCGAAGACGGTTCAGCAGCCTAGCCCCGCCCGTTGCTTCACCTGCGCTTATGCGCGACAACACCCCTCGGTCTCTGGTTGCAGCTGGATGAAAGACAGGGGTCACGTCAGGACCAGCATTTCGCCTGTTGCTAGCCGCTGTATTCGGTTGCTCGTGTGCGAATGCCATGCACGCTTGCCCCACCATAGCCGAGATCGATTCCAACGACGTCCGCGTGGCAAATATGGTCGTTGCAGGGCGCATTCCGGCGCAAAGCGCGGCGAGGTCCACGCCACCGTCATGGGTCGCTCATCGGCATTCTCGACTTCGTAAATGACAACCTGCAACCCGACACCGGCCGGGCTATAATAAAGGTGGTCCCGGGTTCCCGGAGACACCAGTATTATAATTCGCTGGAAGTGGCTATTTGAACGTTGGGGCGATTTGCCCGAGTCTACCGGAGGCGAGCGGCTCCGCTTTGGCGCACGCCTCGGCAAGTATTGCCTACAGGCTAAGAAGAAGGCCGATTGATCGGTGGTAGAATGCGCCCAAAGCGCTCCGTGAGGTTGTCCGCTATCACCCTGTTGGACCAATCTGCTTGCTTGATGCTGCGCCGGCCTCAATTTCGCGATTCCACTGTTTCATGAATCGGTTACGGGTCAGCTTGTCCTGCGCGATGAGCAGTTCAGGACCTACGCGTATTGCTCGCATCGGTGCCGTGGTGCCGCGCAGTTCCATCGGCCGCTCCACGTCGCTGCGCACCGAGGGCATCGCATGGCGGGTAAGCAGCACCTGGCCCTTGGCGGACAACAGAAAATCCAGAAACAACCGCGCGGCGTTGGGATGGCCGGACGTGGTCGGGATCATGGCGATCCGCGACATGACCAGCGTGTAGTCGGCGGGGAACACGACCCCCAGCTCGGGATTGCGAGCCGCCTCGTCCAAGGCATAGGATCCGAGGACATTATAGCCGATCACCGACCGTCCGCTCGAAACATCCTTGATCACCTCTTCGCTAGTCGAAAAAAAACGGGCCCGGTTGGCGCCAAGGCCATGAGCCATCTGCCAGACGTGACCGCTGGTGGCATTGTCCTGCGACAGACAGAGATAGCCGACCGACGATGAAGCGGGATCATAGGTCGCGATACGTCCCTGCAATTCCGTGTCGCGCTGTTCGAGCAACCGGACGAAGTCCATATGGTTGCGCGGGACACGCTCGGGCGACAGCAGCGCCTTGTTGTAGACCATGACAACCGGTTCGGCGGTAACGCCCCAGGCTTGATTCTTCCAGTTCGCCCAATCGGGCAGATTTCCCTTTTCGGGCGAGTCATAGGACTGGGCATAGCCGTCGTTCACGAGCTTGATCTGCATGTCCATCGACGACGAAAGGAGGAGGTCGGGATTTCCGCGCCCGGCCTTTTCTTCGTCCAGAAACCGGTCGCGGACATCGCGGGCGGACAGATCGTGATAGTCGGTCGTTATCCCGGGATAGGCGCGTTCGAATGCAGACAGGAGATCGCGCATGACCTTCCGGTCGGTCGTCGACCAGATGACAAGCCGGCCTTCCTTCGTGCCGTCCTCGACAAGGTTCGCGTAAGAAACGTCGTAGCCCGCGGGAACCCGCGCGGCATAGTCGGTGTCCGGGGAACAGCCACCCGAAAGCCCAAAAATTCCGACCCAGAGCCCGAGGCAACGGACGATGCCGCGTGATTTCATCGGGGCTTTCCCCTTCGCACGTCACTCTCCCTTTAAATCTCCTGTGGACCAATATGCCGAGTTTCGCCAGATTGAAGCGATGGCGAGGATATTGCTTGTCGAAGATGATCCGCCCCTCGCGCGCGGTGTTTCCGCACTGCTGAGGAGCGCGGGGCATTCGGTCGATGTTGCCGAGGACGGCGAAACCGCGATGATGGTCGTCCGCGAGGAACCCTATGCGCTGGTGGTGCTCGACATCGGACTGCCGGACATTTCCGGCCTCGACGTCCTGAATGCGATCCGGCGCGGCGAATCCAAGGTTCCCGTACTGGTCCTGACCGCGCGCGATGCGATCGAGGACCGCATCGCGGGGCTGGACCATGGCGCCGACGATTATTTGCTGAAGCCCTTCGATGCGGGCGAACTCGAGGCTCGCGTTCGCGCGCTGCTGCGCCGCGCGGCGGGCGAGGCGTCGCCGCTGACGACGATCGGCCGGCTGACCATCGATCCTGCTCGTCGTATCGCGGCGGTCGACGGACGGACGCTCGATTTGCGGCGCCGCGAATGGGCCGTCCTCGAACGCCTCTCGGCGCAGACGGGCAAGGTCGTGCCAAAGGAAAGGTTGAGCGCGGAGGTGTTCGGTTACGATGAACCCGTGTCACCGAACGCGATCGAGGTTTATGTCGCGCGCCTTCGCCGCAAGCTCGAGCCCGATGGTCCTGCAATCCGGACAATCCGTGGCCTCGGCTATGTGATCGAACCGCGTTGAAGTCAGCCCGGCCGCGGGAAGGGTCGTTGACGGGCCGGATGCTCGGATGGCTGGTCCTGCCGGTTGCGATGCTGGCGCTGGTCCTCGGGGTCGCCGGTTCTTTTGCGATTACCCGCACGGTCGGCGCCGTTAACGACCGGATATTGAGCGCGGCATCACGCGGCATAGCCGACTCGCTGGGCAGCGACGATGGCGAAATCACCCTCGATCTTTCAC
>CAUUIU010000238.1:0-5204 GCA_963545025.1 uncultured Sphingopyxis sp.
CGCTGCGCCTCGCCAAGCATATGGTCGATATCGTCGCCGAGATAATAGACCCCCGCCCCTTCGCCGCGCCCGGCATGGGTGCCGTCGGACAGGGTGGCGACGAGCAGCGCGGTCTCGGTGAAGACATGCCCCGAAATGCGGAACGGCTGGTGATAGGGAAAGCGCTCGACCCGAAGGTCGAGCGCCAGCGTATGCTTGTCCATCGTCGTCATCAATAGACCATGTTGAAACCATAGAGGTTGAACACGACCGTCACCCAGACGAGCGGCACCGCAGCAAGCAAGAGCAGCAAGGCGCCGAACTTCATCGTCCAGCGGCGCTTGTCCCGGAAGCAGAGCCACAGGTGCCAGCCGGCCGTCAGCAACAGGCCGAAGGCGGCGAGCGGCGTCAGGATGCGCAGCAGGTGGATCAGCGGATCGAGCGGCCCGCCGATGCTGCCGATGTCGGCGGAGAAGGCGACGACGAGCCCGATCCAGCCCGCGAGCGCGGCGATCGCCAGCCAGGCGAAGACACGCGACAGGCGGTAGGCGCGGAGCGACTTTCCGGTAAGCGCGAACTCGGCCTTGTAGCTGCGGCGCACCAGCCAGCGCACCGGCCATGCCAACGCGGCCAGCAGGATGATCGAAAAGGCCGCGATCAGCGCCGGGTTGAGCCAGGCCGCGTTTACGCTCGCCGCGGCAGGCTCGAACACCATGAAGGGCGAGCCGGCATCGAGGCTCCAGCGCACGACGCGGCCGTCCTTGACCTCCGCAGCGAGGCGTTCGCCGGTGCCGGTGTCGCGCCACACAAAGGGCTCCACCTCGACCCAGTCCCGCGCGCCCGCGCCCAGGCCGTCGAGCGCCGGCAGCGTGATCTTGCCATCCTCGGTCAATCCGATCGTCGCCTGCCCCAGCAGGCCGAACAGGCTCATGAAATTGGTGAAGCTGCCGCGGCTGCTGACATAATTTCCGGCCATCAACTGCGCATGTTCGCGTGCGGTTTTGGCATCGACCTGCGCCGGCTTTTCGGCGGGGCCCGCCAGGTAGCGGTCGGCGAATTTATGGAAGAGCGCACTGCGCACCGCGCCCGCCGCCCCTTCGCGTCCGGGGCTGTTCATCGAGATGTAGATGCCGGTGTCGGCGTCGGGAAACAGCCACAGATAGGAGTGGAACCAGACGGTGTCGCCGCCGTGCGCGATCGCGCGCTGGCCGTTGACCCATTGTTCGTAGAAGCCGAGCGCCATGCTGTTCAGCGGGCCGACGCCGGGCGCCTTGAAATCGTGCATCTGCTTCGTCGTTGCAGGCGACGTCAGGCCGGCGCCGTCGTTGAGCTGCGCAATCATGAATTTGCCCATGTCGGCGCCCGACGCAGACAGGCTGCCTGCCGGTGCGGGGATCACCATCTCGAATGGCCGCGGCTTCTGCGTGACGTCGGGATAGCCCTTCGACATGTAAGGGACGAGCGCGGCGGGGAGCGGCTGGCGGAACGACGAATGTGTCATGTTCAGCGGCTTGAAGATGTGATTTTCGATATAGTTGTCAAACGGCTCGCCGCTGACGCGCTCGACGATATAGCCTGCAAGAGCCGTCGCATAATTGGAGTAGGCGGGCGTCGTGCCCGGTGCGAAGACTCGCTCGGGCAGCGCGAGCGGCATCTGCTTCTTCAGCGTCATCACCGCCTTGGGGTCATTGCTGATCAGATAGCGGATCGATTCCTCGAACCCGGCGGTGTGAGTCATGATGTTGCGCATCGTGACCGGCTTGCCCTGATAGGGGGGAATCTTGAAATCGAGATAGGCGTTGACGTCCTTGTCGAGGTCGATCTTGCCCGCCTCGACCTGCTGCATCACCGCGGTCCAGGTAAAGAGCTTGGACACCGAGCCGGGACGGAACATCGTGCTTTCGGGCAACACCGGCGCGCGTTTCGCGACGTCGGAAAAGCCATAACCCTTTTCGAGCACAACCTGGTTGCCGCGCACGACGACCACAACCGCGCCCGGTATGCGCGCGCGTTCGAGGGCATAGGGCAGATAGCCGTCCATCCAGGCCTCGAGATCCCTGGGATCAAGCGCCGCGGGTGTCGCGGGCGGCTTCGCTGCCGGGGCGGCGACCTCGGCCTTCTTGACGGCGGGCTGCGGCAACGGCCCCTGCGCCGCCAGAGGAACCGCCGCCAGCGCCGCGAGCCCGATCATTGCCTTGCGGATCAATCGCATCGCTTTTCCCTTTATCCTGTGCGCGCTTGTCAAACCTTGCGGCAAGCCGCGCGACCCCCTACCAAGGGCTAACCAACTATTAGCCCGATAGGGACATAATGATCCTGATTAGAAAATTGTCAAACATGGAATGGAAAATCTGATGGCGGATCGGGCAAGCCCGCCGACGCTCGGCGCGGTGATGAAGGGCATTCGCGCACGAAACGGCTGGACGCTCAAGGAAATGAGCGCGAATTCGGGCATCCCGGTCTCGACGCTGTCGAAGGTCGAGCATGACCGGCTGACGCTCAGTTACGACAAGCTCCAGCAGCTGAGCCAGCGACTCCAGATTCGCATGTCCGACCTGTTCGCCGAGGATGAGGAGGACAGCGCGCCGCGCGTTACTGGGCGGCGCAGCATCGGGACGATCGAGCGCGCGGCGCGCGTCACGACCGACAATTACGACTATCATTATCTCTGCACCGACCTGCGCCAGAAGCGCATGATCCCGATCCTGACCCGCATCCGCGCGCACAGCGCGAGCGAGTTCGGCGAACTGGTCCATCATCAGGGCGAGGAATTCATCTACGTCCTCGAAGGCCGCATCGAGGTGCACAGCGAATTCTATGACCCCGTCACGCTTGAGGTTGGCCAGGGCATCTACATCGATTCGTCGATGGGCCACGCTTACGTCGTGGCCGAGGGCTGCGACGAGGCGCTGGTGCTGGGCGTCTGCTCCAGCGCCGACGACGGGCTGATGGATTCACTGATGAGTCTGCACGGCTGACGCCACAAGGGGAGAGACAGATGACGACCCACCGAACCTTCACCCTCCCCCTGATCCTGATGCTGCTTTCGACATCGGCCGCCGCGCGAACGGTCGAGCCCACCTATGACGTCGTGATCCGCGGCGGCACGCTTTATGATGGGTCGGGCAAGCCGCCCGTCACTGGCGATGTTGCGATCAAAGGCGACCGGATCGTCGCGGTGGGCAAGGTAGACGGCAAAGGCCGCACCGAGGTGCCCGCGCAGGGCCTCGCGGTCGCGCCGGGCTTCATCAACATGCTAAGCTGGGCGACCGAGTCGCTGATCGTCGACCCGAAAAGCCAGAGCGATATCCGTCAGGGCGTCACGCTGGAGGTGATGGGCGAAGGCTGGTCGATGGGTCCGATGAACGGGGCGATGAAGGCTCTCGAAACCGAGCGTCAGGGCGACATCAAATATCCGATAGAATGGACCAGCCTCGGCGACTATCTGAGCTACCTCGAGAAGCGCGGCGTTTCGACCAATGTCGCGAGCTTCGTCGGCGCGGCGACGGTGCGCGTTCACGAGCTCGGCGAAGGTGACGTCGATCCGACACCCGCGCAACTCGAGCGAATGCGGGCGCTTGTGCGGCAGGCGATGAACGACGGCGCGATGGGTGTCGGCAGCTCGATCATCTATGCGCCCGGCTCCTACGCCGAAACCGACGAACTGGTCGCGCTGACCAGCGAAGCCGCGAAATGCGGCGGCATGTATATCAGCCACATGCGATCGGAAGGCGATCGCATCGAGGAAGCCGTCGACGAGTTGATCGAAATCGCGCGCCGCTCGGGCGCGCCCGCCGAAATCTATCATCTGAAGATGGCGGGGCGCGGCAACTGGGGCAAGCTCGACACGATCGTGAAGAAGATCGAGGACGCGCGTGCCAAGGGGCTGCGCATCACGACCGACATGTACACTTATACCGCCGGCGCCACCGGGCTCGACGCCGCGATGCCGACCTGGGTCCAGGCGGGCGGGCTGGAGGAGTGGATCAAGCGGCTGAAGGACCCCGCCGTCCGCGCGCGCGTCGCAGCCGAGATGAAGAAGCCAGGCAGCGACTGGGAGAATCTCTATTTCGGCGCGGGCGCCGACAAGATGATCCTCAGCGGATTCAAGAATGATACGCTGAAGCCGCTCACCGGCAAAACGCTCGCCGAGGTCGCGTCGACGCGCGGCAAGTCGCCCGAGGAGACCGCGATGGACCTGGTCGTCGAGGACGGCTCCCGCGTCGGCACCGTCTATTTCCTGATGTCCGAAGACAATGTCCGCAAGCAGATCGCGCTGCCGTGGATGAGCTTCGGCTCCGACGCCGCCTCGCAGGCGCCCGAGGGCGTGTTCCTGAAATCGGGTGCCCATCCACGCACCTATGGCAATTTTGCGCGGCTCCTTGGCCGCTATGTCCGCGACGAGAAGCTGATCTCGCTGGAGGAGGCGGTGCGCCGGCTCACCACCCTGCCCGCGGCCAACCTGGGCATCGCCGACCGCGGCGCGCTGCAGGCCGGCTATTACGCCGATGTCGTCGTCTTCGACCCCGCCAAGGTCGCCGATCACTCGACCTTCGAGGCGCCGCACCGCTATTCGGTCGGCATGCGTGACGTCTATGTCAATGGCGTCGCGGTGTTGAAAGGCGGCGAACATAGCGGCGCGACACCGGGACGGGCAGTACGCGGCGCCGGATGGAACCGCTGCCGCTAGAGGCTTGGCTTGCCCGGACGGGGCGGGGCGCGGCCGGCTTGGCGAGAAACAAATAAACACTGGACGCTACGCATATTACAAACCGCTGCGCAATGATTTCCGCAACGCCTTGCCGCGACTATGTTATAATTAACTTATACTGCGTTCATAATTTCAACAATATCAGCAAAAACAAAAATAACATTGTTTATAATGTAAAAATTTCATCGAATTATACTGAATAAATCTCATCTTATACACTAGCAACAAAGGACCAGCCCGCCGCGCGATCTTGCCGATATCCGCGGCAGGCGCGAAACTCTCCATGGCTCCAATCGCCGGATCACCTCCGGCCTGGCCTCAGCTTATGGAGGATCGGATGTTTGAATCATATCGTGACAGCGAGCAATTCGCGGATCTGGAGGGGCCCGGATTTGGCGCCTATGAAAACGGATCTTTCGAGACCGACAGCTTCGACCCCGAAGGCCTGTTCGAGAACGACGGCTTCTGTCTCTTATACACATCTCCGAGCCCACGAGACACTGAGCGATCGCGT
>CAUUIU010000239.1:0-5199 GCA_963545025.1 uncultured Sphingopyxis sp.
CCGCGATCTGTGGCACCCACATTTCCTCGAGCGAGGACCGCTTCAGCACCAGATCGAACGCGGATTGGCGCGCCGGGTCGCCGAGCAGGAAGGCCGCATATTTCGCCATGTCGGGCATCGGTGCGTTGAGCCCGCCGTTCGATACGGTGACGCCGGTATCGACATCGAACGGCGCCGCGACCCGCCGGCCATCGCGAACATAATAGCTGTGCGACCGGTGTGGCAGCAGGTGCGGCGGCGTGCGGTCGAAATAGCTGGCGTGCATGCCCAGCGGCTTCAGAATATTCTTGTCGACATAGACCTCATAATCTTCGCCCGACAAACGTTCGATGACCTGACCGAGATAGACGATCCCGGGGTTGGAATAGCTGAAGCGCGTGCCGGGTTTGAACTCGACTTGGGTATAAGGCAGCATCGCCGCCAGCTGTGACCAACCCTTGGGCTCGAACGGCTGCCAGTCGTGATCGCGCCACGGCCAGGTCCCGCTGCGAAAGCCCGCACTGTGGCTCATCAACTGGCGCAGCGTGATCGCGCCGGTGTCGCCATGGGGATTATGGACGGCGGCGAGTTCGGGAACATATCGGACGATTGGATCGTCAAGCGTCAGCAGGCCGCGATCGCGCAATTGCATAATCGCGATTCCGGTCATCGTCTTGGTGATCGACGCCCAATGATAGATCGTCCGGGCATCGACCGGGACATGCGCCACGGCATCCTGCTCGCCCAGATGATCGGCGGTGACGGTCTGCCCGTCGCGCACAACGTAGAAACTGCTGCCCGCGATGTTCGCCCGGTGCATTTCGGCACGGTGCAGCTCACGAAAATCGCCAAGTGCCTTGTCGAAGCCCTTCTCTTCGGCCGCCGCGGGACTGGCTAACAAGACAAATGCGGCGGCAATCCAGCGCAGCATGGTGATCCCTCCCCTGTTCGTCCTGGGCGGACGGTGGCCGAAGGCGATCAGAAATGGAAGTCGGGAAGCTCGGCCAGTGCGATCCCCAGCGCCTCGGCCCAGCCGTCGGCGACGCTTTCGAAATAGGGGTCGTTGCGTTCGAACCGCCGTTCGCGCACGCTCACATAATCATCGCGCTCGTGGATCTTCAGGTCGATCGGCAGGTCGACGCCTGCGTTCGCCCGGATCGTCGAATCGAACGACACGCAGAGCAGCTTCACCGCATCCTCGAACGACATCGCCGGATCGTAGGACCGCACGATGATCGGCCGGCCATATTTCGTCTCGCCGATCTGGAAGAAAGGATTGTCCTCCCCGGCCTCAATAAAATTGCCTTCAGGATAGATCAGAAACAGCCGCGGTTCGGCGCCCTTGATCTGCCCGCCGACGATCAGCGAAGCGCGGAACAGCGATTCCGCCGCCGGGCCCTCGTCATTGTGGCGCATGACGATATTGCGCAATGTCTCGCCGATGATCGTCGCGACCGCGAACATCGACGGCGCAGCGAGGATTGAGGGGTGGCGTTCTTCGGGCGCCTTGGTGCGCTCGTCGAGCAGGCTGACGACCGCCTGTGTCGTCGCGAGGTTGCCCGCCGACATCAAGGTGATCACGCGCTCGCCCGGCAGGTGCCAGCTGCGCATCTTGCGGACCTGCGAGATGTCATCGACACCGGCGTTGGTGCGGGTGTCCGACATGAACACCAGCCCTTTGTTCAAACGCATGCCAACGCAATATGTCATCGAATCCCGTTTCCCCGCCCCGGATAGTCTCCGCCGCCCGCAGCCCGCTTATTGCTGGACCTGCAATTGGACAACCAGATTTTCTTGCGCTGCACCATAGCGCATGCCCCTAACCGGGGCGGCGTCGCGATAGTCGAGGCCGGTCGCGACGCGGATATAGCGCTGGTCGGGCGAATGGCCGTTGCTGACGTCGAAGCCGATCCAGCCGATATGCTCGAAAAACGCCTCAGCCCAGGCATGTGTTGCATCCTGATGCGTCCGGTCGTTCATCATCAGATAGCCCGACACATAGCGCGCCGGGTGGCCAAGATGCCGCATCGCGGCGATGAAGATATGGGCATGGTCCTGGCAAACCCCTCCCTCGCTGCCAAGCGCCTGTTCGGCGGTGGTTTCGGCGTCGGTAAAGCCGATCCGGTACGCGAGCCGGTCGATGATCAGCGCCGACAGCGCGTGCGCGCGCTCGATATCCGAAGCATGGTCGCGCCCCAGCTGCGCCGCCAGCGCGCGCACGCCGCGCCCCGCGCGGGTCAGCGGCGTCGGGCGCAGGAAGGTCCACAGCGGCATCGCGCCCCGGTGCGCGCCGATCACGCCGTCCCACGTCACCAGCTCGACCTCGCCGTGACACCGGATGACAAGTTCTCGCGCGCCGCCATGCACGGCGACGAGGTCGGCGCCATTGCCATGATGGTCGGTATAATGAAGCTGTTGCGCGCCGCCTTCGACCTCGATCGACCAATTGTGAATCAGCTGCTGCCCCGGCCGTTCCTTGGGCGTCAGCTTGAGCTGCTGCAACGCATAGGCGACGGGCGTGTCATAGCCGTAGCGGGTGGTGTGTTCGACGCGAAGGCGCATGGTCATTCCACAAATCGATAGTCGCGCTCGATCTGCTGCGCGAGCGCGGCATTGGCGCGAAGGAAGTCGGTGATGAATTCGTGCAGACCGCCGTCGAAGATCGACCCGATCGGACGCGACAGCCGGTCGCCACAGATCGAAGACGCCATTCGCACGGCGTCAGTTTCTTCGCCATAGGTGCGTTGCAGCCAGCCGAGATTGTCGTTCATCTTGTCGCAGCAGAACGCGAGGCTGCGCGGCATCTGTTTGTAGAGGATCAGGAATTCGGCGATCTTCAGCGCGCTGATCTCGGTGCCATAAAGCCAGTGATAGGCGCGGTGCGCCGACACCGAACGCAGAATCGTCTCCCATTGCACATTGTCGATCGACGTCCCGATATGCGCGACCGATGGAAGCAGGAGATAATATTTGACGTCGAGGATGCGCGCCGTGTTGTCGGAGCGTTCGAGGAAGGTGCCGAGGCGCGCGAAATTATAGCCGTCGTTGCGCAGCATCGTCCCGGCAAAGGCGCCGCGGACCAGCGCGCTCTGCTGGCGGATCGCGGCAAGCACGTCGGGCAGATCGTCCTCACGCACCTGTCGCTTGAGCAAGCCGCCGAGCGTCATCCAGCTGGTGTTGACCGCCTCCCACACTTCGCGGGTCAGGTAAGTGCGCGCAGTGCGCGCATTGTCGCGCGCCTGCTTCACCACCGACAGGATGC
Organism: uncultured Sphingopyxis sp.; assembly: GCA_963545025.1. Taxonomy (GTDB): domain Bacteria; phylum Pseudomonadota; class Alphaproteobacteria; order Sphingomonadales; family Sphingomonadaceae; genus Sphingopyxis. The sequence continues at coordinate 3,242 of CAUUIU010000239.1, forward strand.
TCGACGGGTTCGCGGGATCGCGCAGCATGAAATCGACGACGCGGTGCGAGCTGTAGTCGCTGTGCGCCTGACGGAAGGATTGCAACTGGCCCGCGGTCACCAGCACCGACCGCCATTCGGCCTCGGCGGTGCTCGACCGCGTGAGCGCGATGCGAAAGCCCGCGTCGATCAGCCGCGCATTATTCTCGCTGCGTTCGAGATAGCGCGCCATCCAGAAGAGGCTGCCTGCGGTTTTCCCCAGCATCAGTCTTCCAATACCCAGGTGTCTTTGGTGCCGCCGCCCTGGCTCGAGTTCACGACCAACGACCCCTTGGTCATCGCGACGCGGGTCAGCCCGCCCGGTGTGATGGTGATGCCCTGCGGCGACATCAGCACGAAGGGCCGCAAATCGACGTGGCGCGGCGCGAGGCCGGCCTTGGTGAAGATCGGAACGGTCGACAGCGACAGCGTCGGCTGCGCGATATAGCCGCGCGGATTCGCCTCCAGCTTGGCGCGGAACGCTGCGATCTCCTTCTTGCTCGCGGCGGGACCGACAAGCATGCCATAGCCGCCCGACCCGTGGACTTCCTTGACCACCAGCTCGGGCAAACGGTCGAGCACCTCCTTCAGATGCTCAGGCTCCGAACAGCGCCAAGTCGGCACATTGGGGAGCAACGCTTTCTCGCCCGTATAGAATTCGATGATGTCGGGCATGTAGCTGTACAGCGCCTTGTCGTCGGCGATGCCGGTGCCGGGCGCATTGGCGATCGTGATGCCACCCGCGCGATAGACGTCCCAGATTCCGGGAACACCCAGCACCGAGTCTGGCCGGAAGTTGAGCGGGTCGAGGAAATCGTCATCAACGCGGCGATAGAGGACGTCGATCGGCGTGTAGCCGAGCGTGGTGCGCATCGCGACGCGCCCGTCGACGACGCGCAGGTCATGCCCCTCGACCAGCTCGGCGCCCATCTGGTCGGCGAGGAAGCTATGTTCGAAATAGGCGCTGTTGTGGATCCCCGGGGTCAGCACCGCGACCGTGGGAGTCCCACCGCATTGGGGCGGCGCGCAGGCGGCGAGCGACCGCAGCAGGTTGATCGGATAGTCGCCGACCTCACGCACCGGCACCTTGGCGAAGAGCTCGGGGAACATCTGGAGCATCGTTTCGCGATTTTCGAGCATATAGGACACCCCCGACGGGGTGCGCGCATTGTCCTCGAGCACATAAAATTCATTGGCGGCGGTGCGCACGATGTCGGTACCGCTGATGTGGGTGTAGATGCCGCCGGGCGGGTCCATGCCCATCATCATCGGCAGGAACGCCTCGTTACGCGAGATCAGCTCGATGGGAACGCGGCCGGCGCGCAGGATTTCCTGCCGGTGATAAATGTCGTGGAGGAAGGCGTTCAAGGCGCGGACGCGCTGTTCGATACCGCGCGACAGGCGGCGCCATTCGCTCGCGGAAATGATGCGCGGCACGACGTCGAACGGAATCAGCCGCTCGTCGGCCTCGTCCTCGCCATAGACGTTGAAGGTGATGCCCGTGGTGCGGAAGAAAGCCTCGGCCTGTTGGGCCTTGCGCTGAATTCGCGCCGCATCCTCACCGTCGAACCATTCATGATATTCGCGATAGGGCGACCGTATCTCGCCCCCCTGCCCCGACATCTCATCAAAAAAGGAAATGCGCCGACCCTTTCCACGCAACACGCCATCATCCGGCCGCACGCGGGGCGCGGCCCCCAAGTTCCAGCTGCTACGTCACCTGCCGGCTACGCGGCCGCCAAGCTTATGCGATGGATGCTAAACCCGCATTTGCGCGATGGCAAGCGGGCTCGTGGAGCCGATTTGATACGGTAACATCAAGGAGTTGCCGCGCGCCCGAAGGCGCGCGGCACGCGTTCAGATCGCCCCGTGGCAATGCTTGTACTTGCGCCCCGAGCCGCAGGGGCATGGCGCGTTTCGGCTGATTTCCAGCGCCGCAT
>CAUUIU010000240.1:0-5197 GCA_963545025.1 uncultured Sphingopyxis sp.
GATCGCTCAGTGTCTCGTGGGCTCGGAGATGTGTATAAGAGACAGCGCCTATACAGCGCAAGCGGTCATTCTGGTGACGGGGGCGCTGTCGATATGGAAATATCTGCTCGACCCCCTCGGTCTCTGGCTCCTCGATCGTGAGAGCAGCCAGGTCCTTTTCTTTCCCTCCCTCGCGGTCGCCGGCGCGACCCTCGTGCTGCTCGCTTTTCGCGACGAAGACCGGATTGCGCTCGATCGCATGCTGGCGCGGCGCGGCTAGCGGGCGCGTTCGAGCATCGCCACAATCTCGTCCTCGCGCGTCGCGGCGCTTGCCGCGACGCGCAGCGAGCCTTTGTAAATGTGGAGCATGCCATAGCGCTTCGCGCCGATCCGTTTCCAATCGGCATCGGCCGTCTTTTCGCTGATGCTAAAGAAGAGGGTGTCGCGGTACCGTTCGCGCTGCAGCAGCCCCGACAGGACGGGGCCGCGCACGCGGCATGGCAGGCACCAGGGCGCATAGGTTTCGACGACGATGGTTCGTCCTTCGCGTTGCGCCTCGGTGAATCGGACCGCGTCGAAGGCCGTGGGGCTTGCGGAAGCCGCGCTCACGGCGCCCGGGGTTGCGGCGAGCAGAATTCCAAGCGCGGGCCAGATGGGCGCCATATACGCATCTCCTTCGTCATCAATACGCCCGGGACCGCGCGCCGGTTACAGGACGTCGCCCCAAATCGGCATTGCAGCGACTGTAAGGAATGGCGCCGCACGGCGACCAAGGGGCGAACAATCAGAAAAATGCGCAACGGCGCCTTGTCCATGGAGTGAAACTTGACCCTTTTCCCGCGTCTCACGGCCGGTGCCGCCGCATCGGTTCTTGCAATCGGCTTTGCGCTGCCTGCCGCCGCACAGCAGGCCGGCATCCAGATTGCCGTGGTCGCCGACGACGGGCGCCCATTGGCGGATATCGACGTGCTGGTCGAGAACCCGGGCATCGGCTTGCGCCGCATTGTGCGAAGCGACGCGCAGGGACTGGCGCGGATCGAAGGACTGACCACGGCCGGCGAATATCGCGTGTCGGCGCTGGCAAACGAGCGCTTTGAGTCAGGGGAGCCCGCGCGCCTTTCGTTACGTGCCAATTTTTCGAGCAGCGTGACGTTGCGGCTTGCCCCCGCCGGGACCGCGATCGTCGTCACCGGCAAGCGCGGCATCACCGCGCTCAACAGCGTCAACGCCGAGGTGTCGGCATCGCTCGGCGAAGAGGAGCTTGCCGCGCTGCCGATCGAGGGGCGCGACGTGCTCGGCGCGCTGGTCCGGCTCCCGGGCGTCGTCCCGTCAACCGGCTTCTTCCCCGAAGCGCCGTCGATCTCGATCAACGGCTCGAACGGCCTCGACACCAATTATCTGATCGACGGGCTCGACAATAACGAGAATTTCCTCGGCGGGATCAAGTTTCCGGTGCCGCTCGGCTTCACGCGCGAAGTGACCGTGCTCGCGAACAGCTATTCGGCGGCCTATGGCCGCACCGCCAACGGCATTGTCAACTATACGACGCCATCGGGCACCAATGATTATCATGGCGAAGTCTATGCGCTGGTACGGCCGGGGCGTCCGTTCGATGCCCGCTCGCCCTTTCCGCGCCGCGACCTTTCGGGCAACGCGGTCGGTGAGAGCTTCGAGCGCTATCAGGCCGGTGCGAGCCTTGGCGGACCAATCGCGCGCGACCGCACCTTCTTTTACGCCAATTTCGAATATACGCGCGATCGCAACGTCCAGATCGTCGATGCTCCTGCGCTCGGCACCGTTGCCAATGTGACCGGCAACAACCAATTCTACCTCGGATCGGTGCGGTTCGATCACCGCCTGACCGACGACTGGACGGTTGGGCTGCGCGCCAATGTCGGCCGCGTTACCATCGATCGCCCCGGCGGGGCGCTCGGCGGTGGCAACGTCATCTTTCCGTCGGCGGGGTCGGACCAGGACCGCTTCTCGACCCTGGTTGCGGCGACCGCGAGCTATTCGGGCGATGTCTGGAGCTATGACGGCGCGCTCCAGTTCAGCCGCTTCCGCTGGAATTACGGCAAGCCGAAAGGGCCCGCGGGGCCGCAGGTCGCCATCCGCGATCCGAGCGGGCTTACGGTCGGCGTCGTCGGCCACCCGGGTTTTGTCTTCGACGATGTCGAGGAGAGCTGGCAGACGACGCACCGCTTGCAGCGGCGGCTCGGCAACCATCGCTTGCGTTTCGGCGCGGACCTCATCCATTCCAATTTTTCGCTGCTCGGGGGCGGCAATCCCGACGGCAACTACACCGTCGATCTCACCGCTGCCCAGCTTGCCGGGCTTACAGCGGGTGGACAGGGGCTCGCGCTTTCGGCGGACGATGTCCTCGCGCTCGATCCCGCGGTCGCCAATTATTCGGTCGAGCTCAGACCGCAGTCTTTCGGCACCGGTCAGACCCAAATCGCCTTCTATGTCGAGGATGAGTGGCAATTGTCGCCGCGCCTCACCGCGACCTTTGGCGTGCGCTGGGACTATGACAGCCTGACCGCCAAGGGCGGCGGCGGCGGCGATTATGACAATGTCGCGCCGCGCTTTGCGCTCAACTACCGGCCCGATGCGCGCTCAACATTGCGCTTCGGCGCGGGCATCTTCACCGGCAAACTCTCCTATGCCGTGATTTCGGACGCGCTCCAGCGCAATACAACCTCGGCGGGCTTCCTGACCCAGCTGGGGTCACTGCAGGCGCAAGGCTTGATTCCGGCGGGTACCAATCTGTCCGCATTGACCTTCGACGGTAATCTTGGCGTGTCCCCGCCCTGTGCGACGGTCTCGGCCTGCCCAACCCCCGCGGAGGTTCAGGCGTTGCGCGGGACCGCGACCCTTGGCGAAGCGCGCATCCTCAGCCCGACCGGTTATCGCAGCCCGTGGAGTCTCCAGCTGAGCGGCGGCTATCAATATCAGGCGAACGACACGCTGACCCTGAGCGCCGACGTCATCTATAGCCGCACGCACAATCTCGCCCGGCTCCGCGACCTCAACGCGCCCGCGCCCTTCACGCCCAATCTCGCCAATCTGACCGACGCCAATATCGCGTTGCTGCGGGCGCAGGCTGACAATGCGGCGCGGTTCGCGCTCGCCGAGGCGCTCGGTCTTGTTCGCTCGCAGGCGACCGCCGACGCGACCCGTCCCGTGGCGCTCGTGCCTGGCGGGACGCGCCAAATCACCGTGTCGGAAACGGCGGGCGAGTCCGAATATAAGGCGCTGATCCTGCAGCTCGCCAAGGCACGCGGCAGCGATGCCTACGCGTTCCGCTTATCTTATACTTTGTCGAAGCTCAGCAACGATACCGACGACATCAACTTCCGGGCCTCCAATTCGAATGACTTCTCGGCCGAATGGGGACCGTCGGCCAACGACCGCCGCCACGTCATTTCGGCGGTTGGCTATCTTTATCCGCTTGAGGGTCTGACATTGAGCGTCGCCGGTCTTTTCCAGTCCGGCCAGCCGGTGAACCTCGTCCCCGACGCGCGGATCTTCGGGACGCAGGATCTCAACGGCGACGGCGCCTCGTTCGGCGAGAATTTTGTCGGCAACTCGGACCGCTATCCCGGCGCCGCGCGCAATTCGGCGCGCTTGCCCTGGTCGGCGACGGTCGATGTCGGGGTTCGCTATGCGGTCCCGGCCTTTGACGGCCGGATCGAACTCAGCGCCGATGTCTTCAACCTGTTCAACGCCAACAATGAATCGGGCTTTGCGAATGCCGCGACAACGTCCAATCAGGTGCAGTTCGGAGGCGGGGCACCATTCGTGCAGCGCAATGCCGGGCCGCCGCGCCAGTTCCAGTTCGGCGCGGCATGGAAATTCTAGGGGAGGAATAGGCGGATGGCGTGGCTCGCAAACCTGCAGGGACTTGTCGGCCTGACGGCGATCCTGCTGCTGGCCTGGCTCCTCTCCGAGGATCGCCGCGCCCGGCCCGGTTGGCGCTGGATCGGCGGCGCGCTGCTGCTCCAGCTCGCCATCGCCTTCGCGGTGACCCACATCCCCTTCGTCTGGACCCTTGTCGGTTTTGCCAATGGCGCGGTGGCGGCGATCGAGAAAGCGACGCTCGTCGGGTCTAGCTATATGTTCGGCTATACCGGCGGCGCCCCGATTCCGTTCCTGCTCAAGCCCGGCGCCGAGCCGCCGGTCGTGATCGCCTTCCAGATCCTGCCACTGATCATCGTCTTTTCGGCGATCTCGGCGTTGCTCTGGCACTGGGGCGTGCTGCGCGCGCTGGTTCGCGGGCTGTCATGGGCGCTGCGCAAGACGCTTGGGGTCAGCGGGGTCGTCGGCCTTGGCGGAGGCGCCACCATCTTCCTCGGCGTCGTCGAATCGCCGCTTGTGCTGCGCGCCTGGTTCGACCGGATGAGCCGCGCCGAACTGTTCATGATCATGGTGATGATCATGGCGACGATCTCGGGCGCGATCCTCATCCTGTATGCGACAACCCTGGCGAAGACGGTGCCGAACGCGGTCGGCCACATGATCGTCGCGTCCCTCATTTCGCTTCCCGCCGCGGTGCTGGTCGCGCGGATCATGGTGCCGGGCGACGGATCGCCGGGCGCCGATGCCGCCGAGCCCGACCTTGCCTACGAGAGCAGCATGGACGCGGTCATCCGCGGCACGATGGAGGGCGTTCAGCTCGTCCTCGCGGTGATCGGTATCATCATCGTCGTTTTCGCGCTCGTCAATCTTGCCGACCAGCTGCTCGCGCTGCTGCCGCCCGCCAATGGGGCGCCGCTGACGCTCCAGCGCCTGTTCGGCTGGCTGTTTGCGCCAGTAATGTGGGCGATCGGCGTTCCCTGGGATCAGGCGCCTGCTGCGGGCGGGCTGATGGGGACCAAGGCGATTCTCAACGAATATGTGGCCTATCTCGGCCTTGCCGCCATGCCCGCGGGAACGCTCGATCCGCGCAGCCTGCTGATCACAACCTACGCGCTTAGCGGGGTCGCCAATCTCGCGAGCGTCGGCCTCCTGGTATCGACCGTCGCGACATTGGCGCCGGCCCGCCGCCGCGATGTCGCCGAGCTCGGGATGAAAAGCTGGGTCGCAGGCAATATGGCATCGGCGATGACCGGGGCGGTCATCGGCCTCGTGACCTGGGCGTAAAGCGATGTTCGATGCGCGTCTTCGTCCCCCTGTCTCTTATACACATCTGACGCTGCCGACGAAGCTAGAAGTGTAG
>CAUUIU010000241.1:0-5180 GCA_963545025.1 uncultured Sphingopyxis sp.
TCGCTCTGTGTCTCGTGGGCTCGGAGATGTGTATAAGAGACAGCGCCGAGGGTGAGGCGCCGGTGGTGTTCATCGGCAAGGGCGTGACCTTCGACACCGGCGGCATCAGCATCAAGCCCGCCGCGGGCATGGACATGATGAAGTGGGACATGGGCGGCGCAGGCGCCGTCGCGGGCGCGATCAAGGCGATCGCCGGCCGCAGGGCCAAGGCGAATGTCGTCGGCGTCGTCGGCCTTGTCGAGAATATGCCCGACGGCAATGCGATGCGCCCCGGCGATATCGTCACCAGCATGTCGGGCCAGACCGTCGAGGTGCTCAACACCGACGCCGAGGGCCGCCTCGTCCTTTGCGACGCGATCACCTGGGCGCAAAAGGCCTATAATCCGAAGGTAATCGTCGACCTCGCGACGCTGACCGGTGCGATGGTGATCTCGCTCGGGCATGAATATGCCGGCATCTTCGCCAATGACGACGCGCTCGCCGTCGACCTGATCGCGGCCGGCGAAGCCAGCGGCAACAAGCTGTGGCGCTTCCCGCTTTCGGCCGCTTACGACAAGCTGATCGACAGCCCGATCGCCGACATGAAGAATGTCGGTCCGCGCGAAGGCGGCTCGATCACCGCGGCGCAGTTCCTGAAGCGCTATGTCAATGACGGCGTCGCCTGGGCGCATCTCGACATCGCCGGCATGGCGTGGGCGGACAAGGACGGCGCGGTCTATGGCAAGGGCGCGACGGGTTACGGCGTGCGCCTGCTCGACCGCTACATCGCCGACAACCACGAAGGCTGACCGGAACGGGAAGGGGAGCATGGCGCGCGTCGACTTTTACCGGCTGACCCGCGACCCCGCGGAGCGGGTGCTCCCCGCTCTCGCCACGCGCATCCTTGGCAACGGCGACCGCCTGCTGGTGGTCGCCGCCCCCGCGATGCAGCGCCAGGCGATCGACGAAGCGCTGTGGACGCTTCAGCCCGCGAGCTTCCTGCCGCACGGCCATGCCGGGTCGCCCGACGAGGCGATCGAGCCGATCCTGATCGCCGGTACGCTCGACGCGGAACCCGCCAACCGCGCGACGCATATCGCGCTCGCCGACGGCGAATGGCGCGAGGAAGCGCTAGGGTTCGAACGTATCTTCCTGCTCTTCGACAACAGCCGCATCGACGACGCCCGCTCTCTCTGGCGTACCCTCGCCGCGCGCGACGACGTCGACAACCGCTTCTGGAAACAGAATGAAGAAGGACGCTGGTCCGAAGGCCCCTAGCGCTCAGGCATCCATCAGGATGACGTCCCAGCGATATTTCGCCGGCGTGTCGAGCTTCGCCACGGACGTGTCGGCGCTGCCGCCCAGCGTCTTGTAGAGCGTGTCGCGGGCGTTCATGTCGGCATCGTCGCTGAAATACATCTGCGCGATCAGCCGGTGGCTCTTGCCCTGGACGTCGAAATGGATGTGCGGCGTCCGCTTGCCGATCGGCGAGTCATAAGCCGCGGGCTTGATCGTGGTGAGACGCCATTCGCCGCTCGCGCCGGTCTTCAGCTGGGCATAGCCCTGGAAGTTCGGGTCGAGCGGGGCCGTGGCGATGTCGTTCGGATGCGCATAGCGTCCGACCGAATTTGCCTGCCACACCTCCAGCTTTGCACCAGGCACCGGATTGCCGCGCCGATCGAGCACCCGCCCCGAAACCTCGATCACATTGCCCAGCGCGCGCTTGTCATGCCCCTTGATCCACGTCAGGTCGGCATCGTCGTCGGCCAGTCGTTCGATCGGGTAAAAGGGGCCCATGTCGGACGAGGCCGTCATCTGCAGGCCCTCCGCCGCGCGGGCACCGCCCACCAGCGCAAACGAGGCCGCGAGCGCCGAGCCCGCAAAGGCGCGGCGCGTCATTCCGTCATATTGATCGTCCAGCATGGCTCAACTCTCCCCAGGTCGACCCGTTTCGGAACATAGCATGGCTTGCGGCGGCGCAAAAGCGCGGCTAGAGGCGCGCGCATCGCAGACAATAATAACACAGGAGCTTCCCCATGGCGGTCACTCGCACCTTCTCGATCATCAAGCCCGACGCCACGCGTCGCAACATCACCGGCGCCGTCACCAAGATGCTCGAAGACGCCGGCCTGCGCATCGTCGCATCGAAGCGCATCCACATGAGCCGCGAACAGGCCGAAGGCTTTTACGCGGTCCACAAGGAACGCCCCTTCTTCGGCGAACTCGTCGATTTCATGATCAGCGGCCCCGTCGTCGTCCAGGTCCTCGAAGGTGAAAACGCCATGCAGGCCAACCGCGACATCATGGGCGCGACCAACCCGGCGAACGCCGAACCCGGCACGATCCGCAAGGAACTGGCCGAGAGCATCGAAGCGAACACCGTCCACGGTTCGGACAGCGACGAGAATGCCGCGATCGAAATCGCCTATTTCTTCAAGCCCGAAGAAATCGTCGGTTAAACGACACAGGCCGCAAGGCAAAGAAAAGGCCGCCGGAGCGATCCGGCGGCCTTTTTCGTGCGCGGGGTCAGTCGAGTCGTTCGCGTATCCACTGGAACCGCAGCATTTTCGCCGGATGCGGGCGGCTTGGGGCGGCAGCAGCGCGTAGCGCATCCTGCGACGCCGGACGGCATTGTTCATCGAACCCCGGAAAGCGCTTTTTCACGACGGGCATCGCATTGCGTTGTTCGGCAGCCGTCTTGTAATCAACCATGGTGCCGCACATGACGGGCCACAGCGCGATGGCCTTGAGCTTGTCGCCCCCCGCCGGATTGTCGAACGCCATGAACATATAGGTCGGGCCGTCCCATTCGGTCCCGCCGTCCTTAAAGCCGACCTGCATCAGCGCGATCTTGCCGCCGACGAACAGGATATCGTTTTCGAGCGGTTTAACCATCGGCGCGGTTCCGCCCGAAGGTTCGGACCACCGGCCACCTCGATGCTCCACCCAGTGCGCGCAACCTGGCCAGCGCGACACGGGCGCGGCGGCATCGACACGGCAGGCGGGATCGTCTTTCATCAGCCAGACGCCGTCGGCGAAGGTCGGCGCACCCGCCGCATCGGCCGCGGCAAACATCGGTTTTTCGGAAACGGCCATTCCGCAGCCGCCAAGCAACAGGATGAACAGACAAGCGAACAAGCGCGTCATCGTCAGAACTCCTCCGCCACCCCCATCAGTCCGGCGAGCTTCTTTGGCGCCACCGCGAGCCAGCTTTTGCGCAGCCACTCGCCGATCGCATCCCAGTCGGTGTCGCCAAGGTCGAGGCGAATGCCGATCCAGCCGTCGCCGAAATAGGCGGGGCGGTAATAGCGGTCTTCGTCAAGCTCGATCAGCATCGCCTGCTCCTCGGCGCCGCTGATTTTCACCAGCAGCGCGGTCTTGCCGTCGCCATGATGGTCCTCGGTAAAATAAGCGAACTTCTTGCCTTTGACGATCCCGAAACAGGGCATGCCGTGCGAGGTCACTTCGTCGGCCTCGGGCAGCGCCATCGCGAGATCGCGGACGCGCTCTTTCAGATAATCGGGACTGCGCTCACGCGTCACGAACGTGGCCAGCGTCCGCGGATACAGCTGATGCTCGGCGATCCGGACGCGCGCGCTCAGCGTTTCCACGGTATCGCCGGGCAGGATCGCGACCGGCGTCTGCGCCAGCACCGGGCCATCGTCGACGCCGGGCGTCACGATATGGATACTGCACCCGCCGAACTTGTCGCCGGCGTCGATTGCCTGGCTGTGCGTGTTCAGCCCTTTATAAAGCGGCAGCAGGCTCGGGTGGATATTGACCATCTTGCCCGCCCAACGCCCGACGAACGCGTCCGAAAGGATACGCATATAGCCCGCCAGCGCGACATATTCGGCGCCCGATGCGCGCAATTGCGCGTCGACCAGCGCATCGAACGCGTCGCGGTTCATGCTCTTGTGCGAAAGGCTCCAGGTCGCGATGCCTTCGGCCTCGGCAATCGTGAGGCCCGGCGCGTCGGGGACGTTGCTGGCGACGAGCACCAGCTCATAGGGGCAGTCACTTGCCTTCGCCGCATAGAGCAGCGCCGCCATATTGGTGCCGGCGCCCGAAATCAGGACGGCGATTTTGGCTTTCACGCCGATCCTCCCTGTTGCGAAGCAATGGGGAGGGGGACCGCCGCGAAGCGGTGGTGGAGGGGCTGCGACGTCGCGTTATTCGCCCCTCCGTCAGCCCCTGCGGGGCTGCCACCTCCCCATTGCTGCGCAACAGGGAGGAGATTATCCATTGTGCGTCGCGCTCCAAGCCTCACGCGCGCTCCACGTTTCGGCGCCGCCTGTCACAGTGCAGCCCTTCGCACCGTCGGCGATATGGCCGATCCGGAACACCGTTTCGCCGGCCGCTTCGAGCGCGGCGGTAACAGCGTCGACATCGGCTTCCGCAACAACAACCGCCATGCCAATCCCGCAATTGAAGGTGCGCGCCATCTCTTCGGGCTCGATATTCCCCTGCGCCTGCAGGAAAGCCATCAGCCGCGGCTGCTCCCACGCGTCGGCATCGACATGGGCGTGCAGCGTCTTGGGCAGGATGCGCGGGATATTTTCGAGCAGCCCGCCGCCGGTGATATGCGCGAGCGCGTGGATCTTGCCGGTCTTCACCAGCGGGAGCAGGCTCTTCACATAGATGCGCGTCGGCGCCATCAGCGCGTCGATCAGCAGGACGGTCTGGTCGAACAGGGCAGGGCGATCGAGCTTCCACCCCTTGTCGGCCGCAAGGCGGCGCACGAGCGAGAAGCCGTTCGAATGCACCCCCGACGAGGCGAGGCCCAGAATGACATCCCCCGCCGCGACCTTGTCGGCGGTCAGCACCTGGTCGCGCTCGACCGCGCCGACGCAAAAGCCCGCGAGGTCGTAATCGCCGTCCGAATACATGCCCGGCATCTCGGCGGTCTCGCCGCCGATCAGCGCGCATCCGGCCTGCTTGCAGCCTTCTGCTATGCTCGCGACGACCTCGGTCGCAACATCATTGTCGAGCTTGCCCGTCGCATAATAGTCGAGGAAAAACAGCGGCTCGGCGCCCTGCACGATCAGATCGTTGGCGCACATCGCAACCAGATCGATGCCGACGCCGTCATGCTTGCCCGACTCGATCGCCAGTTTCAGTTTGGTGCCAACCCCGTCGTTCGCCGCGACGAGCAGGGGGTCGTTGAACCCCGCCGCCTTCAGGTCGAAAAAGCCGCCGAA
>CAUUIU010000242.1:0-5111 GCA_963545025.1 uncultured Sphingopyxis sp.
TCCAATGGCTAATGCGTCCGACGCGTCGGACAGGAGATGGCGCGGGGGATCAACGGGTTAGCGGCGATGTCCGACAAAGTCCGCCGGGCTTGTCCGACACGTCCGACATGTGGCGCCCGACGGCGCTCTCGTGAATTTGCGCGAAAATGCGCCATTTTGCAGGCCAGAGCGCGGCGCAGCACCCGTGCGTAGGGTGCATTACAAACGCCAACGGCGTGCGTCCGCCCACCGCAGCGACCGTGTCGCTGCGACGCCTCGTGCCGGAAGGCGCGCGGGCTCCCCCGCCAGGGGGATTTCTTCCTTCCCGGCGGCACGCCGGGCATATTCTCGGAAGGGTTGATTCATGGGATATCCATTCGATAGAAAGCTGCGTGGCGGGCAGACCATCGAAAGGAAGATGGACATGCCCAAGAAGAGTGAACGCGAACGTCTCGCCGACCTCGAAGCGCGCCAGCGCAAGGTCGCCGAAGACGTCGAAAAAGCCCGCCGCGCGCTGCGCGGCAAATATGCCGCGATCGTGCCCGAGCACCCCGTCGAGACCCTCACAGAGCGGGAGTTTCGGGAAGTCGTCGAGCTTGCGATCCGCGCCGGTGGAGGCGCCGCAATTGCGGCGCTCAAAACCCTGTCGTCAGCAACCCCCAACAAATGACACCCATCCCGAAGGGATGGTCCCTGCGACGAGCACGGCGGAGCCGCGCGCAGGAGGCCGGTGCGACCCGCACCGCATCGCCGCCCGACGGGACCGGGCGCTCCCGCGTCCGGTTCCCCGAGGGCGGCGACAGGACGCTCGATGAAAAAAAGGGGATCGGTCCGAGCCTGCGCCCGGAGCGATCCCCTCGCCTTCCTAGCCCCGCGCCCGCTCGCGCGGCTCGCCCTGATGCGGGAGCAGCACCGGGTCGATCCCCGCTGCTCGCAGCACCCGCACGAGCTGCGACTGCACTCCGGTTCCTTCAGCGACCACGGCATCGACCGGTTGCAACCGCGCGATCTGGTCGTTGCGGACGAACCCGGCCCGGTTCCCCCAACGTGCCTTGTCGATCCCCAGCGCGACCAGCGGCGTTCTGGTCCTTGCCGCCCACGCCGCCGCAATCGCATCGGCACCCCTGTCCTGCGCAGTAGTGACCAGCACCATGTCGGGGCGGGCGGCCTTCATGTCATCAAGCGCCCTGTAGATCGGGCGATGGTCGGCCCAGCGGGCACCCCCGGAGAAGACCACCAGCGGCCCAGCTGGAAAATGCTGCGCGAGGCGGCGCTGGCGGCGCGCGGCGAGATAATCGGTGCCCGCGATAACCGACGCTGTGCGCTTCGACGATACCAGCGTCGCCTTCGGCGCCGACCACGGCCGCCCCGTCTCGGCATGGAAGATTTCGGCGGCATGGTCGCGCATGCAGGCGATCGCATCGCTCGCTTCATCCAGCGATTCCAGAAGCTGCTGCTGTTCCTCCAACTGGGTCCCGTGGATCTCGCTGCCATCGGCCGAGCGCAGCAGCTCGCGCACCTCCTGCGCCGCCCGGTCAGCCTGCCCCGCGAACTGTCCGGCGACGCGGTGGAAGCTGTGGACGATCCCCCACGCGATCCGTTCGGCCGCGCTTTCGATGCGCGTATCGCGCAACACGTCGAATAGGGTTGTGATCATAAGCTCGACGGCAAGCTGCACCTGCATCGCATCGGGCATATCGCACGTGAGTTCCTCCTCGCTGCGCCCCAGCCTACTGCGTTCGAGATCGGTGTCGAAAGCGGCATTGAAGCTGTCGTTCGCGTCTCCCGTCTCCTCCGAGATGAGAGCGGCGATTTCCGAAAAATCCCTGATGCTGCGTTTGAACGTCGTCATATTGACCTCCTTTAGATTGAGAGGTCATTCCCCCTGCACGGGCTCCGAGCATCGGGGTCAAGGATCGGGCGAAGCCCGACCGCGAAGCGGCGGTGGGGGTCACGATTTTCGCTGGCGGCCGCCGCCCGTAGAAGGAGAAGGCCCCGCGTCCGACCCGCCAGGGAAAATGGTGGGGCCCCGCCGTCCTTGAGGCCGATGCGGCCCCGTGCCACACTAAGACGACTTGAGAGAGAGGAAGAGACTTGCGGATTGGGGGCTCGATGCCCCCAAACCGCAAAGGTTCTCGGCCTTACGCGGCGCGATATGCGAGCACTGCGGTGCGTCTCTTTCGGTGCGGCCTATGGGGGCGTGCAGCAATCCCCCGCAGCAAAAGAAAAGCCGGCGCGCGTCAGCGCACCGGCTCAGGGAAACAAGCTGACGGTCGGGCCTCTGGCCCGGCCGATGTCAGGCGGCGGCGAACATCGGATCGGCACGGACCGCTTTCATCGCGCCATGCGCGGTGGGGCGACGAGCAGCGCTTTCCTTCGCGGGCGCCTGATCCGTCTTGCGGAAGGCGTGGATCGGGACATTGGCCTGACGCAGCGTCTGGTAGAGATTGGCTTGCAATCCCGATCCCTCGCAAACCACCGCCTCGACGGGGCGAAGTTCGGCGAGCTTTCGGTTGCGGGTGAAGGCGGTCTTGCGCCCCGTCCCGTAGAGGCCGAAGGCCACGACGGGGACGCGGGTTTCGGATCGCGCCGCCCATGCCGCGGCGATCGCGTCGGCGCCCTTGCGCTGCCCGGTCGTCACCAGCGTCATATGGGGCACGCGGGCGCGGATCTCGTCGAGCCGCCGCCAAAGCATCTCCCAGTCGTGCCATTGCGCGGGCCCGGAGAAGACGACGACCGGTCCCTGCGGCAGATAGCGTTCGCGCGCCTCGAGCGCGCGTTCGCGCAGGAAGTCCTGCGCCGCGATCTGGCTTGCGGTCGAAGCGGAAGATGCCCGCGATCCGCGCGCCGGCGACCAGGGCCATCCCGACTGGGCGCGATACATTTCGGCGGCATAGTCACGCATGCATTCGATCGCCGCGCGCTGTTCGGCCGTCGACTGGCACAGGAGCCGCTTTTCCTCGAGCTCGCTGTTGAACACCTCGCTCATGTCCGGGCGCCGGACCATGTCGCCGATCTCGGCCGCGAGCGCATCCTCGCGGCGTTCGAGTTTCCCGGCGACGAAGTGGAAACTGTTCACGACCCCCCAGGCGATCTCGGCGGAAAGCGGCGCGAGCCTCGTGTCGTTGAAGAGGTCGAAGATCGTCGCGATGATCCCGCCGCATTCGGCCTGCGCCGCGAAGGGTTCGGGCATCTCATGCTCGCCCGGCTCGTCACCGGGTTCGATGATCGAAAGCGGGATGGGATCGCCGAACGATGCCTGGAATTCGGGCGTGGCGATTTGCTCGGCATAGAGGGCGCGAAGGTCTGCAAAGCTATCAACGCGGTGTGCGGAAGAAGTAGTGGCCATGATGGGCCTCCTTCACATTTGAATGAAAAAGGGGCCGGGAGCGCAGCAGCGCCTCCCGGCCCGGTTGCGGCGCCTTCGTCAGCCGAAGGGCACCTCGTCGTCGAGGTCGGCGCCGGCGCCCATCAGCGCGCCGTTCGAGCCCGCCGTGCTCTCGCCGAAGCCGCGGTCCTGCGGCTGCTCGTCATAGCTGCGCGTGCTCGCGCCGAAGCCGCCGCCGAACTCGGCACGGACGGTCTCGCGGCGCCACGCGATGGTGTAGCCGCCGTCTTCGGACGGAAACAGCGCCACCGGCAGCGGTTCGGGGAGGCTCGGGTCGTCGACATTGCCCGCGAGGAAAACTTCGCCGGTCTTCTTCGACGCCGCTTCCCAGAGCGCCCCGACCTGCACCCAGCGCCGGGCGACGTTGAGCGCCAGCACCTCGTAAACGGGTGCCCGCGGGTTCATGCTCTCGACCTTGCGCAAACCGATGCGCGGGAGGTCGATCGTGCGGGTCGCGATCGAGCCGGTCAGACGATCATTCACATTCCTGATTTCACCGATATTCATGACACTTACTTTCGAATGTCGCGCGCGAACCATTTCCCGGCGACACTCTTCCCGACCCGTCTCTCCTCTGTGGCGCCGTTCCCTCGGCCCTCGCCGCCGCCCGCATGCGCGCGCTCACCTCGCCGCCCGCGCCGGGGCGTGCGGAAGCCGAAAACCGATCACTGTGTCACTGAGAGGACTGGCTCGGTCAGCGGAAAGAAGGGGAGCGATATAGGGGAGGTGGCCTCCCGAACTGACGGGCAGCAATGCCATGAGATAGCAGTGGCGACGTCAGCTCTGCGTGCACCACGCCGCATGGATGCGCGGCGCCCTCACCCCATCACCGGCCTCGCGCGACCAATGCGGCTCGCGGGCTCTCCGCGCTGCCACGTCGGGTTAATGCGTGGCTTCTGACCGTTGGATATGGCGGTCAGGTAGCTTGTAGGCGCGCACTCGCCGAAGCGAATATTCCGAGCGCAGCCCCGGGTGACCTTAGCCCCTGAAAATGACGGCACCCCGCGCCCGGAAAACCGGGGTCTGGACGCGGAGCGCCGCCCAGATACGGCCAAGCGGGTCGCGTGCCCGGCCGACTGTTATCGGAATGATGAGACCGGTCCCTTTATCGGCACCAGAGGCCCCTCCACCGACGCGGCCGCCGTTAGGGAAACCTCGCCAT
The DNA here is from genome assembly GCA_963545025.1 of uncultured Sphingopyxis sp. Lineage (GTDB taxonomy): Bacteria > Pseudomonadota > Alphaproteobacteria > Sphingomonadales > Sphingomonadaceae > Sphingopyxis. Next base: position 4,530 of record CAUUIU010000242.1, read on the forward strand.
TCTCGAAAACAAAACTTTCCTGCAGCCGGGATAGTTTGTCTTTTCCGTACAAGGTTTGCCAATCTGGAGTAATCTTTCCTCTCTATGATTCGGCGTCACTGACCCGGCGCACAGCATGATCGACCAGCGTGCGCCCCGCACAGCCAAGCTTAACACAGGGTATCCTGGGCTCCAAAGACACCGGCTTTGGCGTTTCGGGCCGATTGCTATTGGGCGGCTTCTTGGAAAATGCCGAAATGGGCGGACGCCCGGACGGCCGAGCCCGTCCGTTCGGCTTGCGCCGGGTCCGCTTGCGTGGCGGCGGCATCGCGAAGCCGGGCCCGCGCGCGCGTACCGCAGCTTGCTCAGTTGTTCTTTTTATGTTCTCATTGATCCATGATGAGAATCGACCCTGACCGAGTCGCACGCGCACTCCTTGACGCCCCAGGATGGGCGCGCGTCGGCCTCACCGCGCCAACGGAAATCATACGCGAAGCGGCAGCGCAGGAACTGGCGCTGATGATCGCGCGCATCCACGGTGAGACCACAGCCGCCGCCGACGCCGATCAGCTGGTGCTGGCGCTGTGACGTGCAGCATACGAA
>CAUUIU010000243.1:0-5085 GCA_963545025.1 uncultured Sphingopyxis sp.
TACACTTCTAGCTTCGTCGGCAGCGTCAGATGTGTATAAGAGACAGGAGTTCGACCGCAAGCACCGGGGTCAGGCCGTCGGCGGTGAAGCGGTCGATCACGCCGCCGAGCACATGGCGCGGGTCGAGGTCGTGCGGGGTGCCGTCGAGCTCGTAGAAATCGACGAGAAATTGCGCGGCATGGTCGCCGCCCCAAGGGGTGCGGACGAGCGTGCCGGGGATCGGCTTCATCGAACGGTCGGCGTCGCCATCCTCCCACACGAGGCCGGTTTCGACGGTGTCCTGCCCGGTGATGTCGACGACGGTGATCGAGCCGGGGAACATGCGGCCGCTTTCGTAAACCGCCATCACCTCATGCTGGCGCAGGCGCTTGCCGCGCGGGACGCCGCCGAAGTCGGTGTAGATCATCTCGATTGAATCGACGTCGGGGTTCGCCTTGAAAAAGGCTTCGGCCTCCGAACGCGGCGCGATCACGCCCGATGATTTCGACATCGCCCCTCACTCCTTCAATGCACGCACGCAGTCGGCAAATGCGCCGACCAGCCGGTCTATCTGCTCGTCCGACGTGACCGGGCTCACCAACATCATATTGTGAAACGGCGCCAGCAAAATCCCCCGATTGGCGAGGAACAGATGGATCGCCGCTTCGAGTTCGGGGTGCATCGCCGTCTTTGCTTCGCCGCCATTGTGGGGCGGGGTCGGGCAGGTCAGGAATTCCACGCGCGCACCGACCTGGGTTACGTGCCAGTCGAGGCTGCTTGCGGCGATTTCCTGTTCCAGCCCGGCAACGAGCCGCGCTGCACCGCGCGACATAAGATCGTAGGCGGCAGGCGTGATGACCTCGCTCAGCATCGCGTCCATCGCAGTGATTGCGAGCGCGTTGGCTGACAGCGTCGTGCCGATGCCGCTGTGCCCAGCGGGGCGCGACGCGTTGAGCGCCGCCATGCGCTCGGCAACATCCGCCGAAAAGCCATAGACCGCACAGGGAACGCCGCCACCGATCGATTTGCCGACGACCATCAGGTCGGGCGTCGGGCCATGCGTAACGCTATGGCCGCCATAACCGGACGAGATGGTGTGCGTTTCGTCGAAGACGAGCAATGTGCCGGTTTCGTCGCAAAGCTTTCGGAGCGTCGCGAGAAAGTCTGGCGCATCGCGGACCATGCCGACATTCGTCATCACCGGCTCAGCCAGCACGCAGGAAATGTCGCCGCCGCGTAGCGCCGCCGCGAGCGCTTCCTTGTCGTTGAATTCGATCACCGTTGTCGTGTCGCGCAGATCATGGACCTGGCCGACGAGGCTCGCCCGCATGATAGATGCGCCCCCCTTCAGATCGACAAAAGCATCGTCGACGGAACCATGATAGGCGCCGTTGAAGGTCAGGATTTTGGGACGGCCGCTGATCCCACGACACCAGCGGATGACCGCGCGATTGGCCTCGCTGGCTGTTGTCGTGACCTGCCATTGCGGAAGGCCGAACATCGCAGCAAGCCGCCCGGACAGCGCCGCGCCGCGCTTCGTCGGGAGCATATAGCTCAACCCTTCGTTTGCCTGCTTTGCGAGCGCGGTGGCGAGGGCAGGCGGTGAATGGCCGAACAGGCTTGCCGTGTCGCCGAGGCAGAAGTCGTCATAGGTCTGCCCGTCGATGCTGGTCAGCGTCGCATCCCTCGCCGAAGCTGCCACGATCGGTACCGGACTCGGCCAGTCGCGCATCCAGTGGAAGGGAACCGACTGGAACCAGCCTTTCGCTGCATCATGGTGAGCGAAAGCGCGCGGATTGGCAGCTCGGAACAGCTCGGCTTCCGCGCGCGCGACACGGTTGATGGCGGCATCGGATATCAACCAAGCTTGTCCTTCATCGCGTAGTAGAGCAGCCCGAGCGTTGCGAGTGGCTGGCGCAGCAGTTGGCCGCCGGGAAAAGGCTTCGACGGCAGGTTTGCGAGCACATCGAAGCGCTCGGCGGTGCCCGCCATCGCTTCGGCAATCAACTCGCCGGCGAGTGTCGTCACCAGCGCGCCATGCCCTGAAAATCCGTGGGCGTAAAAAACATTCCCGCGCCGCCCGATGTGCGGCAGCCGGTTCATCGTCACCGCAACGGCGCCGCCCCAGCCATAGTCGATTTTCGCGTCGGCGATCTGCGGGAACACCTGCGCCATGAAGGGCCGGACGAACGCGGCGATATCGCGCGGCGGTGTCTGCGAATAGCGTTCGCCGCCGCCAAAGATGAGCCGCTTGTCGGCCGAGAGGCGGAAATAGTTGAGGACGAAGCGACTGTCGGCAACGGCGGCGTCGCTCGGCAGCAGCGCGTCGGCATTGGCGAGCGGTGCGGTCGCGATATTATAGTTCATGATCGGCACGGTGTAGCGGCCAAGGTCGGGCTCTACATCGCCGATCCAGCTATCGGTCGCGTCGATAACATAGCGGGAATCGATTTCTGCCCAGTCGGTTATTACGCGGTGGCCATCGGTCGTGTTCTCTATTTGATACGCGTGGTGACTTTCCCAAATTTTGACTCCGGCGGCTTCGGCCGCATGCGCAAGGCCGGTTGCATAGTTCAACGGATGAAAATGCCCGCCCTGCGGGTCGTGGATGCCGCCGTGGTAAAGAGGTGTTGCGATATGCGCGGCCATGTCGCCCTTTGCGACTACTTCGCTTTCATAGCCGAACCGCGTTGCCAGATAGTCGGCTTCGCGCCGGATCGCGTCGAAATCTTTTGGCGTCCAGGCCGCCTCAAGATGCCCTGCCTTCAGGTCGCACGCGATCCCGTGCCTTGCGATCCGCGCCCTTACGCGATTGTCGCGCCAGCAAAGGTTGAATAGCGCATCTGCCCGTTCGCCTCCGAATTCGTCTTCCAGTTCCGATGCGGTCCAGCGGAGGCCCGGGATCAGCTGTCCACCATTGCGCCCCGAGGCGCCGAAGCCGACGTATCTGGCTTCGACGAGGATGACCGAAAAGCCGCGCTCCGCGCAGGCGAGCGCGGCACTCAGCCCTGTGAAGCCTCCGCCAAGAACCGTGACATCGCAGCGCGCGTCGCCGTGGATGTCACTGCGCGGCTGCCACGCCTGCGCGGTCGCGGCATAATAGCTGTTGGCAAGCGGGTCGGTCATAGCGGGGTGCGGGTCAGACCCGCATCAACAGATGTTCGCGTTCCCAGCTCGACACGACCGACTGATAGTTAAACAGCTCATAATCCTTCACCGCGAAGAAGATTTCGAAGAAATCGTCGCCGAGCAGGTTGCGCACCTTCTTGCACGAGGCGAAGCGGTCGAGCGCCGCCTCGAGCGTGCGTGGCAGCGTACGGGCGCGGTTGTAGGCGCTGCCCGTGATTGCCTTGGCCGGCACCATGCGGTCGACCACGCCGATATAGCCGCAGATCAGCGAGGCTGCGATCGCCAGATAAGGATTGCTGTCGGCGCCCGGCAGGCGGTTTTCGACGCGCCGGTTCGCCTTGTCGGAGATCGGCACGCGGAAGCCGCACGAACGGTTGTCCTCACCCCACTGGACGTTGATCGGCGCCGCGCTGTCGGGGCGCATGCGGCGGAAGCTGTTGACGTTGGGCGCCCACAACGGGGAGATTTGCGGCATGTAGCGAACGAGCCCAGCGATATAGCTGCGGAACATCGCGCTATCGCGGCCGTTAGCGGTCGAAAACAGATTCTTGCCCGTCGCGGCATCGACGACCGACTGGTGGATGTGCATCGCGCTGCCCGGCTGCCCCGCCATAGGGTTCGCCATGAAGGTCGCATAGACGTCATGCTTCTTCGCGACGTTGCGCACGACGCGCTTGAACAGGAAGACCTCGTCGGCGAGCCGAAGCGGGTCGCCATGCTCGAAATTCACCTCGAGCTGCGCGGCGCCCATTTCGTGGATCATCGTGTCGATATCGAGCCCCATCAGCTCGCAATCGTCATAGATATGATCGATGATATCCTCATATTCGTTCATCGCCTCCAGCCCGTAAGGCTGGCTCGCGCTTTCGCTCCGCCCCGACTGGCCGGTCGGAGGGACCAGCGGGAAATCGGGGTCGACGTTCTGCGACACGAGGTAAAATTCGACCTCGGGCGCGATGATCGGTTTCCAGCCTTTTTCGGCGTAAAGCCCGAGGACTTTCTTGAGGATCGTGCGCGGCGCGATGTCGACCTCGGTCCCGTCGCCGTTGAAGGCGTCGGCGATCACGAAGGCGGTGGGCGAGGTGAAGCCCGGCGCGACGCAGATCGTGCTCGGGTCGGCGATCAAAATCTTGTCGGGGTCCTTGTCCCAGATATCGTCGATATCCTCGGGATAATGGCCGTCGATCGTGCAGATGAAAACGCTGCCCGGAATGCGCAGCGACTTGTCCTTGACCGATGCGAGGAACTTTTTGGCCGGCAGCACCTTGCCGCGCTGGACCCCGTTGATGTCGGGTACGATACATTCGACTTCGTCGATTTTATGGTCGCTGATCCATTGTTCCAGATTGACTGACATGAGCCCCCGATTGGGCCGAGGAGCCGGCCCGTTTGTGGAAGCGGCAGCCTATCGCATGGCAAGACGAAGCGCCAGAGGGGCCATTAATCGGCCATTTTCGCCATTGTCAGGATGCGGGGCGGCGGTCACTATGCACGCGTTCGCCGGGTTGGGAGAGTGGCTGTGAAGGGTGAGAATGATCCGCTGGCGTCTTTCTGGATGCCCTTTACCGCCAACCGCTTGTACAAGGCGAACCCGCGCCAGCTCGTGTCGGCGAGCGGCATACATTACCGGTCGAGCGACGGTCGCGAGATCCTCGACGGCACGTCGGGTCTCTGGTGCAGCAACGCGGGCCACTGCCGGCCCGAGATTACCGAAGCGATCGCGAAAGCCGCGGCGACGCTCGATTTTGCACCGACGTTTCAGCTCGGCCATCCGCTGCCGTTCGAGCTGGCGCAGCGCCTCGCCGATCTGATGCCCGAAGGCCTCGACCGCATCTTTTTCACCAACAGCGGGTCGGAGTCGGTCGATACCGCGCTCAAGATCGCGCTCGCCATCCAGCGCGCCAAGGGGCAGGGGACGCGCACGCGGCTGATCGGACGCGAGCGCGGCTATCATGGCACCGGCTTCGGCGGGATCAG
>CAUUIU010000244.1:0-5077 GCA_963545025.1 uncultured Sphingopyxis sp.
CTACACTTCTAGCTTCGTCGGCAGCGTCAGATGTGTATAAGAGACAGGCCGCTGGGGTGTGGGCGAGGCGAGCGTCGAAGAAATCGACCGCATCAACATATTGCAGGCGACCTTCCTCGCGATGACGCGGGCGGTCGAGGCGCTGGGGTTCGAGCCCGCCGAGATACTCGTCGACGGCAACCGGCTGCCGCGTTGGCGCTACAGCGCGCGAGCGATTATTGGAGGCGACGCGCTGCATCCGTGCATTTCGGCCGCCAGCATCATCGCCAAGGAACATCGCGACCGCTTCATGATCACCATGGCGCGCGACTTCCCCGGCTTTGGCTGGGAAACCAACATGGGTTATGGTACCGCCCACCATCTTGCGGCGCTGCGCCAACATGGCCCGACGCCGCTCCACCGGACCAGCTTTGCACCGGTCGCACAAATGCAGCTGGTCTGACCGCCCGAAAGCCTAGAGGGGACAAGGCGATGAGCAGCGGATTCACGGCCGACGATGTCGGCGCGCAAACGGGGCGGCGGTTTCTTGTCACCGGTGCCAATGCCGGCATCGGCTTTGAAACCTCGAAGATTCTGGCGGCGCGGGGCGCACATGTCGTCCTTGCCTGCCGCGATGCGGATCGGGCCGAGGCGGCAATGAACCGCATTCGTGTCGATGTGCCGGCCGCCGACCTGTCGTTCCAGCCGCTCGATCTCGCCGACCTCGATCAGGTCCGCGATGCGGCGAAGGCGGTTCTGGCGGGGCCGCGCCTCGACGTGCTGGTCAACAACGCCGGGGTGATGATCCCGCCGCGGACGCTGACCAAGCAGGGCTATGAGCTGCAATTCGGGGTCAACCACCTCGGCACCTTTGCCTTCACCGGGTTGATTCATCCCCATGTCGACGACCGCATCGTCATCACCGCGAGCCTTGCGCATAAAAGCGGGCAGATGGATTACAGCGACCTCGCGGCGACGCGCAGCTACCATAATTGGCCGCGCTACCAGACCAGCAAGCTCGCCAATCTGCTTCATATGTTTGAGCTCGACCGGCGGCTGAGCGCCGCGGGGCGCGCGACGCAGGCGATCGGCTGTCATCCCGGCGTGGCGCTGACCGAGCTGACGCGGCATCTGCCGCTGCCGCTGCGCTATATGACCCCGCTCGCCGCGCCCTTTTTCAACAGCGGCGCGCAGGGCGCCTGGCCCACCTTGCAGGCGGCGACCGGCGCGCATGTGCAGGGCGGCGACTATCTGGGGCCGCAGGGGCTGGGCGAAGTGTCCGGCCGCTCGGGTCCGGCGCGCGCGACGCGCGATGCCCGCGATCCGAAGCTCGCCCGCGAGCTGTGGCAGCGCTCGGTCGAGCTGACCGGGGTCGATCCAGGGCTCTGACGCCCGGATCGCAAATATTTTTCGCCACTGAGTCCTCGCCGCCACACCACCACCGGTTGAGTCTGTGATTCGCCCGAGACTCCATATGTCGTGGGGGACTCGTTTCGTTCCCGTGGCGTTAACCATTATGACACCCGGAATCCCTAGAATCCTGAGCTTGACGGCGGACTCCGCCGGACTCATCAGGGCCTTCTTTCGAGCAAAGACGGGGTGGAACATGGGTGTGATGGAACGGGTCAAGGCGCCGGCAACGAAGCAGCGCGCGGCGAAACCCGCCCCGGCGGACCTCCCGCTCGACAGCATCCTTCAGGGCGATTGCGTCGAAATGATGCGCTCGCTACCCGCCGCCAGCGTCGATATGATCTTCGCCGACCCGCCGTATAATCTCCAGCTTGGCGGCGACCTGCATCGCCCTGACGGCAGCCAGGTCGATGCGGTCGATGACGATTGGGACAAGTTCGACAGCCTCGCGACTTATGATCGCTTCACCCATGCCTGGCTGAAAGAAGCGAAACGCATCCTGAAGCCGAACGGCAGCATCTGGGTAATCGGCAGCTATCACAATATCTTCCGCGTTGGCACGGCGTTGCAGGACAATGATTATTGGATCCTCAACGATATCGTCTGGCGCAAGGCGAACCCGATGCCCAATTTCAAGGGCACGCGCTTCACCAACGCGCACGAGACTTTGATCTGGGCGTCGATGGGCGAAAAATCCCGCTACACCTTCAACTATCGCGCGATGAAGACGCTGAACGACGAGCTTCAGATGCGTAGCGACTGGCTGATCCCGATTTGCGGCGGGCAGGAGCGGCTCAAGAAGGGCGGCACCAAGGTTCATCCGACCCAGAAGCCCGAGGCTTTGCTTTATCGCATCCTGCTCGCCTGTTCGAACCCCGGTGACGTGATCCTCGATCCCTTTTTCGGGACGGGCACCACGGGCGCCGTCGCGAAGCGCCTCGGCCGCCATTACATCGGCATCGAGCGCGAGGACGGCTATATCGCCGCGGCGAAGGAGCGCATCGAAATGGCGCTGCCGCTCGACGAGAGCGCGGTGAAGACGATGATGGCGCCCAAGGCCGCAACGCGCGTCGCGTTCGGCACGCTCGTCGAATGCGGCATGATCGCGCCGGGCACTTTGCTCACCGATACCAAGCGCCGCTGGAAGGCGAAGGTCCGCGTCGACGGCAGCCTCGAGTGCGAAGGCCAGCCTGCTGGATCGATCCACAAGGTCGGCGCGGGCGTGCAGGGCGCGCCGAGCTGCAACGGCTGGACCTTCTGGCATGTCGATACCAAGGATGGTTTGCGCGAAATCGACGCGGTGCGGCAGGATTGGCTGTTGGCGAACGAAGCCTGATGTTCCAGCCGCTGACCAAGCCCGATCTGGGTAAGGCGTCGGCGGACGCCCGCATCTATTGCCGCCCGGCCTGTTTCCTCGACCGGCCGCACGAACTCGACGAAAATTGCCTGCGCATTGCCGATACGATGGTCTGGTTCGCGGCTTGGCACGTCAGCCTGCGCGACGGCATCAGCGTCAAATCGGCGATCGTTCCGGTTCCCGAATGGGCCGGCTGGATTTCGGCGATGCCCGACGGTCTGGCACAGGCGGCAACCGCGCAGCGAAGCGGCGTGGCGCGTCCGCGCGGCAATCTTCAACTGGGTGAGCGGACAATACGGCTAAACGAGCCGCAGCTGATGGGCATATTGAACGTCACGCCCGACAGCTTTTCCGACGGTGGCAAGCATATCGACACGGCAGCGGCGATCGATGCCGGGTTCGCGATGGGATCGGCAGGCGCTGCGATCATAGATGTCGGCGGGGAATCGACGCGCCCTGGCGCACCGCTCGTTTGGGAAGGCGACGAGATCAAGCGTATAGAGGCTGTGGTGTCGGCGCTCGCCAAGGGCGGCGTCGCGGTGTCGATCGATACGCGCAAGGCCGCAGTGATGGAAGCCGCGCTCGCGGCGGGGGCGACGATCGTCAACGATATCTCTGCGCTGCGCTATGACGACCGCGCCATGGAGGTCGTCGCGACAGCCGGTTGCCATGTCGTGCTGATGCACGCGCCCTCGGCCAAGAGCGATCCGCACGAGGGTGGTGCCTATTCGCACATTCTGTTCGACGTCTACGACATGCTCGCGGATCGCGTCGCGGCCTGTGTTGCCGCGGGCGTCGATCCTGCGAAGATCATCGTCGATCCGGGTATCGGCTTTGGCAAGGGCATTGGCGACAATCTGGCGCTGATCAACGGCCTTGCGCTGTTCCACACGCTGGGCTGCCCGATCCTGTTCGGTGCCAGCCGCAAAAGGATGATCGGCGCGCTCGACAACGAAGCGCCCGCTGACCAGCGGCTCGGCGGCACGGTCGCGCTGCATTATCAGGCCGCGACGCAGGGCGCGCAATTGCTGCGCGTGCACGACATTGCCGAGAATAGGCAGGCGCTGCGGGTATGGCGCGGGCTGCGCGATGCGGCGCTGACGGTTTAAGCCGCCGTATCGATCCCCAGATCGCTCAGCTTGCGATAGAGCGTCGAACGGCCGATGCCGAGGCGGCGAGCGACTTCGCTCATGCGGCCGCGATAATGGCCGATTGCGAGGCGGATGACGTCGGCCTCGATATCCTCGAGCGGGCGCAGATTGCCGTCGGGGAGGTAGAGGGTGACGCCGATCGCTTCGCCATTGATCGCAACCTCGCCTTCACCCGATGACGCGTTGCCGCCACCAAGCGCGGCTTCGATCGCGCGGAAATCGGCGGCGGTGAGCACATCGGTCTTGCTGGCGACTGCGGCGCGGAACAGCACATCCTGCAACTGGCGGACATTGCCCGGCCAGGCATAGGCGGCGAGCAGGCGCAGCGCGTCGTCGGTAACGCCGAGCGAAGACATGCCGGGCAGGCCGCCGATGCGCGCGATCAGATGGCGGGCAAGCGACCCGACGTCGCCGCGGCGCTCGGACAGCGAGGGCAGGGTGAACTGCGCGGTCGACAGCGCGTAGAACAGGTCTTCGCGAAAATGGCCGGCCTCGATCAGCTTGTCGAGCGGGCTGGCACTGGTCGCGATGATGCGGACGTCGACGCTCTGGCGGATCGATCCGCCGATCATCTGAACTTCGCCGCTGTTCAGGAATTCGACGAGTTTCGCTTGCGTTTCGAGCGGGATACATTCGACATGGTCGATGATGATGCTGCCGCCGTCAGCCTGGACAAGCCGGCCGACCTGACGGTCGAAGGCGCCGGGAAAGGCGCCGCGTTCGTGGCCGAACAGCCCCGATCCGATCAGCCCCGGCGACACTGCCGAACAATCGACCATCACAAGCGCGCCGCGGGCGCGCGGTGATGCGCTGTGGATCGCGCGGGCAAACACTTCCTTGCCGGTGCCCGGGCGGCCATTGATCATGACCGGAACGCGGGCGCGCGCCGCCTTCGCCGCGATCGCGAGCGCGCTGCGGAAATTCGGGCTCGACCCGATGATTTCCTCGAAAGCGAGCGGTGCGCGCAGCTTTTCGGTCAGCGGGCGCAGTTCGCCCTGCGGGCCGCTGGTCGACACGATGCGGTCGAGCGCTTCGAGCAGGCGGTCGGGGGCAATGGGTTTCTGGACGAAATCGCTGGCGCCGGCGCGCATCGCGCTGACCGCGACTTCGACGCCGTTGCGCATCGTGATCACTGTCTCTTATACACATCTCCGAGCCCACGAGACACTGAGCGATCTCG
>CAUUIU010000245.1:0-5077 GCA_963545025.1 uncultured Sphingopyxis sp.
GTCAGATGTGTATAAGAGACAGCCAGCCAGCAGGTGGACATCGCGCGCGGCATCAACCCCGATGGCATGGGCAAGCTGGCGTGCCGGGCGCGCCGTGTCGCCGCGATAGCCGGCGAGCGCCCCCAGATGCTTGCGCTGGCGCGTCGATAGCCGCAGCCGGCTCGCCACCTGCTCGGCCACTGCCGCATCGGCGGGGAGCAGCGCCGACAGGCGGCGGAGCGGCGACGGATCGACCTGCGCGGCTTTCTCGTTGGCTGCAAGGTCGCCGAGCACTGCGGCGAAATCTGTACGGAGTTCGGGAAGCACGACGGCGAAGATACCGTCCGCGGCCATCTGGTCGACGATGCGCGTATCGGGCAGCGAGAGGATCTTCAGCAACTCATCGGCGATCCGTTCGCGCGACAGGCTTTTCAGCGACTGGCGCGCGGCGATGACCGCATCGTGGCTGACGGGATCGAGCGCGCCGCGCCCGAAACGCGCGGCGAAACGATAGAAGCGCAGGATGCGCAGATGATCCTCGGCGATCCGCGTCGCAGCGTCGCCGATGAAGCGGATGCAGCCGGTATCGAGGTCGGCGAGCCCGCCGAACCAGTCATCGATCGCGCCACTGTCGGGATCGGCGTAGAGCGCGTTGATCGTGAAATCGCGCCGCGCCGCATCCTCGCGCCAGTCGTCGGCGAAGGCGATCGTCGCACGGCGACCGTCGGTTTCGACGTCGCGGCGCAGCGTGGTGATCTCGTGATGGTCGCCGCTGGCGATCGCGGTGACGGTGCCGTGCGCGATGCCGGTCGGGATGACCTTGACGTCGGCCGCCTCCAGCCGCCGCGTCACCTCTTCGGGCATCAGCGGGGTCGCGAGATCGATGTCGGTGACGGGCAAGCCGAGCAAGGTATCGCGCACCGCGCCGCCGACAATCTTCACCGCGCCGCCGTCCGCCGACAACGCCGCGACAATCCGGCGCAGCCCCGGCCGGGCGCGCCACTCGGCGTCGGGAAGCACCGTCACCGGTGCCATCCCGCCGGCAGCCGCCTTGCCAGATTGATGATGATATCCGCCGTCACGCCCCAGATCCGCCGCCCCTGCCAGTCCATGTCGTAATAATGGCGGTCCTGCCCCTGCCAGTTCGCATGGTGCAACTGATAATTGCCGGGGTCGAACAATATGTCGAGCGGCACCTCGAACCACGCCTCGACCTCGTCGGGGTTGGGATCGAGCGGCAGGTCGGGCGGGATGACGCCCAGCACCGGAGTGATATGATAGCCGCTGCCCGAGCGATAGGCGTCGGTCGCGCCGACAATCGTCACGTCGCGGCGGTGGAGGCCGATCTCCTCCTCAGCCTCGCGCAGCGCCGCATCGATCGCGTCGCGGTCACCGGGATCGATCTTGCCGCCCGGAAAGGCGACCTGCCCCGCGTGGCTGCGCAGCCATTGCGGTCGCTGGGTCAGGATGACGCCGGGCTCGGTCCGGTCGGTGAAGGCGATCAGCACCGCCGCGTCGCGCAGCGGTTCGCCGTGGAGCAGATAGCCTTCGTCGTCACCGTGTTCGGGGAGCAGATTGTCGAGCGCGGCGCGCAGCTTTTCGGAGAGCATCAGGCGTCCACCAGCGGGAAGCGCGTGCCGTTCGACCAGATGGCGGGGAGTTCCGCTCCCCCCGCCTTCGTGGGGGCAGGCTCGGCGAGTGCCATCTCGACGATCTCATAATAGAGCGCGCGGTCGATCCGCGCTTCGAGCCCGTTGCCGATGGCGCCGCGCACGTGCAGCCGTGGATCCGGATTGTCGGCGTGGGCGCCGAAACGCAGCGGATGGTCGGGCCCGGCCATCACGAGGTCGTCGGTGTCGAGACGGAAGACGAGCTTGCGCGCCTGCCCTTCACCCTCGCTCTTCATTTCGACGGCGCGAAAGGGCGTGTCCTCGACGGCAATCGTCAGCTTCTCTACAGGGGTGACGAGGACGTGGCTGCCGTTCGCTTCGCGGCGCAGGATCGTAGAGAACAGCTTGACCATCGCGGGGCGGTTAATGCGCCCGCCCTCGTGAAACCAGCTGCCGTCGGCGCGAATTTCCATGAAGCTGTCGCCAGTGCGCTCGGGATGCCATTGCTCGACCGGCGGCAGCTTGCGCGCCGCGAGCAGTTCGGCGGCTTCGGCTAGCGAAAGCTGCGAAAATTCTTTGGGAAGCGACGGCGCTGGGGTGACCATAGATCCGACATAGGCGGAAGGGCGGCGGGTGCAACCCCGCGCACGGTCAGCGCGGCCCGATCATCCCCGCGCCCGTCGGCAGGTCGTGCCCGTTCACCGCCCGAGCAAGCAGGCGGCGCTTCTCGAACGGCCCGGGCAAATCCCATTCCCCCGTCGCATCGGCGGTGAAGCCGAAGAAACGGCCATAATATTCGGGGTCGCCGACCATCATCAGCGCGCCGTCGGCCCCCGTTTCGGCGGCGTCCAGCATATGCTCCATCAGCGCACGGCCGTGCCCGCCGCGCTGGACGTCAGGGCGGATCGCGACGGGCCCCACCATCACCAGCGAGGCTTTGCTGCCGTCGGGCGCGCGGTGCAAGACCCGCCAGCACTGGATGGTGCCGATCAGCGCGCCATCTTCGACCAACGCGAAGCTGAGGGCAGGGATCGCCGCCTTCCCTTCGCGCAGCCGATAGGCGGTTCGTCCAAAGCGATCCGTCCCGAAAGCGGCGTCGAGGAGATCCTCGACGGCCTGCGGCTCGATATCGGACAATGGAAGTAACTCGACCAACGCGTACCCTTTCGCTAATGCGGCGGCGATTTAGGGACCGGGGCGGCCGTTGCATACCCCCGATGAACAGGATTTTCTTGTGACCGATACATTGTGGCTGGAAGTGGACGGGCTGACCGTCCAGGTGCTGACCGGCATTTATTCCGAAGAAACCCATCTGCCGCAGCCGCTGCGCATCTCGGTGCGCGCGAAGCTGGCGATGGCCGATCATTATGATCCGGTGACGCCGCTCAGCAGCTCGAAAAATTACATGCACCTCAAATTCGCGGCGACCGAGGGCATCCCCAAGGACGTGCATTTCGTGCTGATCGAAAGCGTCGCCGACCATATCATCGACACGCTATTCCTGCAGGACGAGAAGATCGAGGAGGTCGAGGTCAAGATCGTCAAGCTCGCGATCGCCGAGGAAGGCGAGCAGATCGGCATCACCATGCGGCGGGCGCGCAAGTGACGCAAAAGCTCGCTCTGGTCACGGGCGGGCTGCACCGCGTCGGCGCCGCGATTTCGGCGCGGCTCGCACGCGAAGGCTATGCACTGGCGATCCACAAGCGCAGCCCGGGCGAGGCCGACCCGGTGCTCGCCGATGCGCTCGCCGAGACAGGCGCGATCAGTCATCGCTTCGCCGCCGACCTTGCCGACCCGGCGGCGGTCGATGCGCTGATCCCCGCGGTGATCGAAAAGTTCGGCCGCGCGCCGGACCTGCTCGTCAACAACGCCGCGCTGTTTGCCGAAGGCGAATGGTCCGACCTGTCGGCGGCGGCGCTCGCCGAGATGATGCAGGTCAATCATCATGCGCCGGTGATGCTGGCGAAGGCGCTCGTCGCGCATAGCGATGGAACGCGCCCGGCGATCGTCAACATCGTCGACCAGCGCGTCGCACAGCCGGTGCCCGACCAGATCGCCTACAGCCTGTCGAAATCGGCGCTGTGGCAGGCGACCGCGACGCTGGCGGTCGCGTTCGGGGCGCGCGCGCGCGTCAATGCCGTCGCGCCGGGGTTGACGATGGCGACCGACGATTATTCGGCGGCGCAGGTCGATCGGCTGGCGAAGCTGATGCCGCTGGGCGCGCTGCCCACGCCTGCACAGATCGCCGATGCGGTCGTCTATCTGGCGCGCGCCGAGCCGGTGACGGGGCAGACGATCTTCGTCGACGGGGGCGCGCATCTCGCGCCGCTGGGACGCGATTTCGTGGCGCTGGAGCGGGACTAGCCCGTCGCCCCCGCGAAGGCGGGGGCCGCAGTCGGCCTACGCTACATCTCCAGCGGCCCCCGCCTTCCCGGGCACACCTTTGTTATAACTCGCTGGAACTTACCATTTGAGGCCCTTCCGTAAGCCAAGGCCGTCGGTTTTGCGTCTCGATAGCTGACATTTCGCTGATTGGTTTGTCGCCCGAAACCGGTCGTCGCGCCGATAGGCCCATGTCCGCTATCCGCCATCAGCCGCGATATCGTGCCTCTGACAAATCGAGTTCTCCGCTCAATTTCTGTGCAACACCGCTGCCGATGGCGCGTGAACGGCCGAGACCGAGGAGCGCCTCGCGTTCGGCCTTGATGCCGACAAGCTGGAACTCTCGCACGAGCTGATCTTCCGCCTTGCGGGCGTCCGATAGGCCGTTGGTACGGCTTTCGATGCGCTCCCGGTAAAAATCCATGACGCGCGCGCCGGCTGCGGCATAGAGGTCGGCTTCGCCGTGCTTCTCGGCCAGCGCATGCTGCCGTTGTTCAATCGCGCGGATCGCGGCCTCCGCCGTAGCGATGCGAGCCGCATCCTCCTCGGCCTGCTTCGACGGGTCTGGAGGCATGACCAAACCCCTGAGAAGAAGGGGTAGTGCGATGGTGGCAAGAATGAGCGAGACGATGATGACGCCCGCCGCCAAGAAGATTGCCAGATCGCGTGCCGGGAAGGGGGAGCCGTCGTTCAAGGCCAGCGGCAGCGTCAGGACGCCCGCGAGCGTGATCGCCCCGCGCACGCCGGCGAAGGACATCGCAGCAATCAGCCGCCAGTCGGGGCTTTGAAATTCGATATTCTTGTCGCGCTTGCGAAGGATCGTGAGCCTGAACGATATCCATACCCACAGGAAGCGAAGCACCGCAAGGCCCGCGACGATTGCGATAATGTAGATGGCGAGCCACCAGGGCGCGCTATGGCCCGTGAGCGCTACCGTTTCTTTTGCGCCCGCGAGGATAGCGGGCAGTTGCTCGCCGAGCAGCACGAAGATGATGCCGTTGAGCGCGAACTGGATCGTGTCCCACACCGAATTGCGGCGCATCCGCGTGACCGCCATCGCCTGCCGCGATATTTCGGCGAAAGTCATGGTCACGCCGGCGCTCCTG
>CAUUIU010000246.1:0-5070 GCA_963545025.1 uncultured Sphingopyxis sp.
TGCTGCTGCGCCGCCCGCCGGGCCGCGAAGCCTATCCGGGCGACGTCTTCTATCTCCACAGCCGCCTGCTCGAGCGCGCTGCAAAGATGAACAGCGACAATGGTTCGGGCTCGCTCACCGCGCTGCCGATCATCGAAACGCAGGCGGGCGACGTTTCGGCGTACATCCCGACCAACGTGATTTCGATCACCGACGGCCAGATCTTCCTCGAAACCAACCTGTTCAACGCCGGTATCCGCCCCGCGATCAACGTCGGCCTGTCGGTGTCGCGCGTCGGCTCGGCCGCGCAGACCAAGGCGATGAAGAAGGTGTCGGGCTCGATCAAGCTCGAGCTCGCGCAGTATCGCGAAATGGAAGCCTTTGCGCAGTTCGGTTCGGACCTCGACGCCTCGACGCAGAAGCTGCTCAACCGCGGCGCGCGCCTGACGCAGCTCCTGAAGCAGCCGCAGTTCCAGCCGATGCCGTTCGAAGAGCAGACCGCATCGATCTTCGCCGGCACCAACGGCTATCTCGACAAGGTCGCGACGACCGACGTGTCGCGCTACGAACAGGCGATGCTCGCCTATCTGCGCAGCGACCATGCCGATGTGCTGACGACGATCCGCGACACCAAGGATCTTGGCGACGACGCCAAGAAGGGCCTGGTCGCGGCGCTCGACGCCTTCGCCAAGATTTTCGCGTAAACACACAGCTCGTCATCCCCGCGAAAGCGGGGACCCAGCGCGACACAGCGCAAGCTATCCCTAGGTTCCCGCTTTCGCGGGAATGACGAAAAAGAGGAACCGATAGAGTGGCATCACTCAAGGAACTCAAAGGGCGCATCGTCTCGGTCAAATCGACCCAGAAGATCACCAAGGCCAAGAAAATGGTCGCAGCTGCCAAGCTTCGCAAGGCGCAGGCCGCGGCCGAAGCCGCGCGCCCCTATGCCGAGCGTCTCGAAGGCGTGGTCGCCAGCCTGGCGTCGAAGGTCGGCGGGTCGGATTCGGCACCGCAGCTGCTCGCCGGCACCGGCAAGAGCGACACGCACCTGCTCGTCGTGCTTAACAGCGACCGCGGCCTCGCCGGCGCGTTCAACTCGAACATCGTCAAGGCCGCGCGCGACAAGGCGCTCGAGCTGCAGGCAGAAGGCAAGAAGGTCCTCTTCTACCTGATCGGCCGCAAGGGCCGTCCGGTCATCGGGCGCCTGTTCGCGGGCCAGATCACCGAGCTCTACGAAACGACCGGCATCCGCGACATCGGCTTCGAGCAGGCGCACGAGATTTCGGCGAAAGTCATGGAGCTTTATGAAGCCGGTGCTTTCGATGTCGCGCATCTCTTCTATTCGAAGTTCCGTTCGGCGCTCCTCCAGGAAGCGACCGGCCAGCAGCTGATCCCCGTTCCCGCCCCCGTCGACGTTTCGGCATCGAGCGGCGCCGCGGTCGAATATGAGCCCGACGAAGAGGCGATCCTCGCCGACCTGCTGCCGCGCAACATCACGATCCAGATCTTCAAGGGCCTCCTTGAGAACGCCGCGTCCGAACAGGGCGCGTCGATGACCGCGATGGACAATGCGACGCGCAACGCGGGCGACCTGATCAACAAGCTGACCATCGTTTACAACCGCACGCGTCAGGCGGCGATCACCACCGAACTCATCGAAATTATCGCGGGCGCCGAAGCGCTCTAATCGATCAACCCAAGGAAGAAGACCATGGCTACCGCTCCCGCTGAAAAGAAGGCTCCCGCCAAGAAGGCCGCTGCGCCCAAGGCTGCTGCGCCGAAGAAGGCTGCCGCTCCCAAGGCAGCAAGCACCGGCACCGCCACGGGCCGCATCGCGCAGGTCATCGGCGCCGTCGTCGACGTCCAGTTCACCGGCACCCTGCCCGCGATTCTGAACGCGCTCGAAACCGACAACAACGGCAACCGCCTTGTCCTCGAAGTCGCGCAGCACCTCGGCGAGAACACCGTCCGCACCATCGCGATGGACGCGACCGACGGCCTGACCCGCGGCCAGCCCGTCACCGACACCGGCGCGCAGATCTCGGTGCCCGTCGGCCCGCAGACGCTCGGCCGCATCCTCAACGTCATCGGCGAGCCGATCGACGAACAGGGCCCGGTTAACGCGGTCAGCACCGCGCCGATCCATGCCAAGGCCCCCGAGTTTGTCGACCAGTCGACCGAAACGAGCATCCTCGTCACCGGCATCAAAGTCATCGACCTGATCGCCCCTTACGCAAAGGGCGGCAAGATCGGCCTGTTTGGCGGCGCGGGCGTCGGCAAGACCGTGCTGATCCAGGAATTGATCAACAACATCGCCAAGGGCCATGGTGGTACGTCGGTGTTCGCGGGCGTCGGTGAACGCACCCGCGAAGGCAACGACCTGTATCACGAATTCCTCGACGCCGGCGTTATCGCCAAGGACAAGGACGGCAATCCGACCCCCGAAGGTTCGAAGGTTGCGCTGGTGTTCGGCCAGATGAATGAACCCCCGGGCGCCCGCGCTCGCGTCGCGCTTTCGGGTCTGACGATCGCCGAATATTTCCGCGATCAGGAAGGCCAGGACGTGCTCTTCTTCGTCGACAACATCTTCCGCTTCACGCAGGCGGGTTCGGAAGTGTCGGCGCTGCTCGGCCGTATTCCGTCGGCCGTGGGTTACCAGCCGACGCTGTCGACCGACATGGGCGCGCTGCAGGAACGCATCACCTCGACGAACAAGGGCTCGATCACCTCGGTGCAGGCCATCTACGTTCCCGCGGATGACTTGACCGACCCTGCCCCGGCAACCTCGTTCGCCCACTTGGACGCGACGACGACGCTGAACCGCGCGATTTCGGAACTCGGCATCTATCCGGCGGTCGATCCGCTCGATTCGACCAGCCGCGTGCTGACCGCCGCGATCGTCGGCCAGGAGCATTATGAGACCGCCCGCCGCGTTCAGGAAACGCTGCAGAAGTACAAGTCGCTTCAGGACATCATCGCGATTCTCGGCATGGACGAGCTTTCGGAAGAAGATAAGCTGGTCGTCGCCCGCGCGCGCAAGATTCAGCGCTTCCTGTCGCAGCCGTTCCACGTCGCCGAAGTCTTCACCAACATCCCCGGCAAGTTCGTGGCGATCGAGGACACGGTGAAGTCGTTCAAGGCGGTGGTCGATGGCGAATATGACCATCTGCCCGAAGCGGCCTTCTACATGGTCGGCGGCATCGACGAAGCGGTCGCCAAGGCCGCGAAGCTCGCCGAAGACGCGTAACACACCTACGCCCCTCCCCGTGCGGGAGGGGTTTAAGGACATATCATGGCTCTGAAGTTCGAACTCGTCACCCCCGCCCGCCTCGAGCGGACCGCCGACGTCTATATGGTCACCGTGCCCGGCAGCGAAGGCGACTTCTCGGTGCTCGAGGGTCATGCGCCCTTCATGGCGACGCTGCGCAACGGCCCGCTGACCATCTATGCGACTGCGGGCGCCGCGCCCGAAACGATCGAAGTCGAAGGCGGCTTTGCCGAAGTCAACGAGGCCGGCCTCACCGTCCTTGCCGAGCATATCGCCGGCTGATCCCTCTTTTGCCGTCCATGGCAGATCAAATGCCCGCATCCTTCCATGGATGCGGGCTTTTTTGTGCCCGCCGCCCAATCGGCCTTCGGCATTAGGACAATATCAAAGTTTCCACTTTATTCACCGTGTCGGATGGGGGTTTCGCCAGCAATTGGCGGCACTTCCGAAGTTGTTGAATCGAAGCAGGATGATGTGATGAGCGCATTCGGACGCCGACCCGGTACCGCTGGCCGCCCCGCCTTTGGCGTGGCCAAGCCGATGCAGACTGGCCCCGGCATGGGCGGCGGCTCGCAATTCCCTGCCCTCGACACACCCACCGAGGCCCCGCCGCCGATTCCGTCGAACCTGACCCCCGAAGAAGAGGCGATGGAGCGGCTGAACCAGCGTTCGACCGCCGAAATGGTGGAGCCCGAAAAGGCGCAAGGGTTCGAGGCCAGCGTTCACAAGATCAAGGAACAGGTGCTGCCGCGCCTGCTCGAACGCGTCGACCCCGAGGCCGCGGCAACGCTTTCGAAGGACGAGCTGACCGAGGAATTCCGCCCGATCATCCTCGAAGTGCTCGCGGAACTCCGCATCACCCTGAACCGCCGCGAACAGTTCGCGCTCGAAAAGGTGCTCGTCGACGAACTGCTCGGCTTCGGCCCGCTCGAAGAGCTGCTCGCCGATCCCGACATCAGCGACATCATGGTCAATGGCCCGTACCAGACCTATATCGAACGCAAGGGTCAGCTGGTCATCGCGCCGATCCAGTTCCGCGACGAGCAGCATCTGTTCCAGATCGCGCAGCGCATCTGCAACATGGTCGGCCGCCGCGTCGACCAGACGACACCGCTCGCCGACGCCCGTCTCAAGGACGGCTCGCGTGTGAACGTGATCGTTCCGCCGCTCTCGCTTCGCGGCACCGCGATCTCGATTCGTAAATTCTCGGCCAAGCCGATCACGCTCGACATGCTCTGCCAATGGGGCGCGATGAGCCAGAAAATGTGTACCGCGCTCAAGATCGCAGGCGCCAGCCGCTTCAACATCGTCATCTCGGGCGGCACGGGTTCGGGTAAAACCACCATGCTCAACGCGCTGTCGAAGATGATCGACCCCGGCGAGCGCGTGCTGACCATCGAGGACGCCGCCGAACTTCGCCTGCAGCAGCCGCACTGGCTTCCGCTCGAAACGCGCCCTGCGAACCTCGAAGGCAATGGCGCGATCCACATGGGCGACCTTGTGAAGAACGCGCTGCGTATGCGTCCCGACCGCATCATCATGGGCGAAGTCCGCGGCGCGGAGTGTTTCGACCTTCTCGCCGCGATGAACACGGGTCACGACGGGTCGATGTGTACGCTCCACAGCAACAGCCCGCGCGAATGCCTCGGTCGTATGGAAAATATGGTGCTGATGGGCGACATCAAGATTCCGAAGGAAGCGATCTCGAAACAGATCGCCGACTCGGTCGACCTGATCGTCCAGATCAAGCGCCTGCGCGACGGTTCGCGCCGCGTCACCAACGTCACCGAAGTGATCGGCATGGAAGGCGACGTCATCGTCAC
>CAUUIU010000247.1:0-5055 GCA_963545025.1 uncultured Sphingopyxis sp.
ACTCGGCGGCGAGCGCCTGCGTCAGCCCGATCAGCCCCGACTTGCTCGCCGAATAAGCGGCGCTGCCCGGGAAGGCGAAGCTGTAGCCGACGAAGGTCGAGGTGAAGATCACCGAGCCGCCGCCATGCTTCACCATCTCGGCGATCTGATGCTTCGCGCCGAGGAACGATCCGGTGAGGTTGACCGCGAGCGCATCGGCAAAGCCCGCGCCCGACACCTCGGTGCTCGGCCCCGCTTCGCCGAACACCCCGGCGTTGTTGAACGCAATGTCGAGCCGGCCGTAATTGTCGACCGCGGCGCGGACGAGTGCTTCGTGAAAAGCTTCGTCGCGGACGTCGCCGGCAACCGCGACGGCCTTGCCGCCCGCCGCAGTGATTTCGGCGACCAGCGCGTCGAGTTCGGCCTGGCGGCGTGCCCCGACGACGACCGAGGCGCCCTCGGCGGCAAAGAGTTTGGCGGTTTCGCGGCCAATGCCCGAGCTGGCGCCGGCGACAATCGCAACCTTGTTCAGCAAACGATCCATGATCTTTCTCCTGTTCGGCGGCGGGCCCGATGCCCGTCTCGATGAAAGGAAGATGGACCTCGAGCTTCGTTCGGAATAGACAGCAGTTCTTGGTTCTATAATTCGGGATTACCGAACAATGATCCGGATCGAAGGCATCGCCGCATTTGTCGCCACGGTCGAGCATGGCTCGATCAGCGGCGCCGCGCGCCAGCTCCGCCTCTCCAAATCGGTGGTCAGCGAACGCCTCGCCGAACTCGAACGCTCGCTCGGCGGCGCGCTGCTCCACCGCACCACGCGCAAGCTGAGCCTGACCGAGGACGGCACCGCCTTCCTGCCGCGCGCGCAGCGCATCACCCGCGACATATCCGAAGCCGCCGCCGACATGGCCGAGCGCCGCGGCACGCTATCGGGCCCGCTCCGCATCGCCGCGCCGGTGACTTTCGCCCGCCTGCACCTCGGCCCCGCGCTCTACCCGTTCCTGAAGGAGCATCCCGAGATCCAGCTGACGCTCGACCTCGACGACCGCCGCATCGACGTCGCGTCGAGCGGCCACGACGCGATCATCCGCCACGGCACGATCGACGACACGCGCCTCGTCGCGTGGAAACTCGCCAAGAGCCATCGCCTGCTCACCGCCTCCGCCGCCTATCTCGCCGAGCATGGCACGCCCCAGACGATCGAAGACCTCCGCCACCACCGCGGCATCTTCTACACCAACCGCGGCGCCGCCGACTGGCGATTCCGCACCGCGTCGGGCCCGATATCGGTACAGGCGCGATCGATGTTCGGCGTCAACAACGGCGACATGATGCGCGACGCCGCGATCGCCGGGCTGGGGCTCGCGATGCTCCCCGCGTTCATCGCGGGGCCGGCGGTCAAGGCGGGCGAACTCGTCGAGATTCCGCTCGATGTCGCCCCCGACGAGGAATTTCTCTACATGGCGCACGCGCAGGGGCGGAACCCGTCGGCGAAATTGCGGGCACTCAGGGAGCATTTTGTGGGGTGTTTTGGCGATCCGCCTTATTGGGACGCGGGAGCATAGCTAGGATTGCCCGTCATCCGCGATGGCCTTAGCATTCACCGATGGCCAACGGACCGGACCAAGCCGCCTATTGGAGCGATTTCGTGATTGCCCGCTGCGGCTTTCCCAATCCCGCCCGGCTGGTGCAGCAATTCGAAGGCGCCAAATTTTCGGACTTCTGCGATTGCGGGTGCAACAGCTTCGGCATCGTGGTGCAGCCCGGCACGCCCCCGCTTACGCGCAAGGCAAAGCATGGCGGGGTCGTCTTCACCGCCGACTTCGCCATGGGCGCCGCCGGACAGCTCGAAATCATGTTGTCGGTCGATAGCGGAGGCAATCTCGACCGCGTCGATGTGATGTGTAATGCGAACAGCTGTCCCGTTCCCGACGCCGTTCTCGCCAGCCCAGAGCCGTTCCATATCTCGGCATCCAAAAAACTGATCGTCTGACGAGGAGGGACTAAACCGTCCCCTCCTCCTTCTCCGCCTGCTGCCTTGCCCACATATCGGCGTAGAGCCCGCGCATCCGCAGCAGTTGCTCATGCGTCCCCGTCTCGGCCACCCGCCCCTTGTCGAGTACGACGATCCGGTCGGCGTTGACTACGGTCGACAGGCGGTGCGCGATCACCAGCGTCGTGCGCCGCGCCGCGATGCGTTCGAGCGTATCCTGGATCGCCGCCTCGGTGCGGCTGTCGAGCGCGCTCGTCGCCTCGTCGAGGATCAGCACCGGCGGGTTCTTGAGCAGGGTGCGCGCGATCGCGACGCGCTGTTTCTCGCCGCCCGACAGCTTCAGCCCGCGCTCGCCGACCTCGGTGTCATAACCCTGCGGCAATATGCCGATGAAGCCGTCGATCGCCGCGCCCTCGGCGGCCGCGGCGATCGCATCGGCGCTCGCACCTTCGCGGCCATAGGCGATGTTGTAGCCGATGCTGTCGTTGAACAGCACCGTGTCCTGCGGAACGATGCCGATCTCGGCGCGCAGGCTTTTCTGCGTGACCTTGGCGATATCCTGATCGTCGATCGTGATCCGCCCGCCCTGCGGGTCATAGAAACGGAAGAGCAATCGCGCGATCGTCGACTTGCCCGCGCCCGACGGCCCGACGATCGCCAGCGTCTCGCCCGCGCCGACCGCAAAGCTCACCCCGTTCAGGATCGTGCGGTCGGGCTCGTAGCCAAAGACGACATTCTCGAACGCCACGGCGCCGCCGTTCACGACCAGCGGCGACGCGTCCGCCGCATCGCTGATCTCGGGCGGAGTGTCGATCAGGCGGAACATCGCCTCCATGTCGATCAATCCCTGCCGGATGACGCGATAGACCATGCCGAGCATGTCGAGCGGGCGGAAGAGCTGCGCGAGCAGCGTGTTCACCAGCACCACGTCGCCGACCTTGTATTCGCCAACGGACCAGCCCCACACCGTATAGGCCATCGCGCCCGCGAGCGCGGCGTTGGTGATCAGGCTCTGCCCGATGTTCAGCCACGCGAGGCTGTTCTCGCTCTTCACCGCGGCGCGCGCATATTGGTCGGCGACGTCGCGATACCGCGCTTCCTCGCGCGCCTCGGCGCCGAAATATTTGACCGTCTCGTAATTGAGCAGGCTGTCGACGCTGCGCCCGATCGTCAGCGTGTCGAGGTCGTTCATCCGGGTGCGCAACGCGTTGCGCCAGTCGGTCACCTTGCGCGTGAAGATGATGTAGACGACGACCATCAGCGCGGTCGCGCCGGCAAGGCCGAAGCTGAACTTGGTCCAGAAGATGATCAGCACCGCGATCAGCTCGATGATCGTCGGCGCGATGTTGAACAGCAGGAAATAGAGCATCGTGTCGATGCTCTTGGTGCCGCGCTCGATCACCTTGGTGACCTCGCCCGTCCGCCGCGCGAGGTGGAAGCGCAGGCTCAGCGCGTGAAGATGGCTGAAGGTCGCAATCGCCAGCTCGCGCGTCGCATCCTGCCCGACGCGTTCGAACACCACGTTGCGGAGGTTGTCGAACAAGACCCCCGCAAAGCGCGCGCCGGCATAAGCGAGTACCAGCCCGATCGCGAGCGCGACGCCTTGCTCCATCCCCGGCGCCATCTTGTCGATCGCGGCGCCATAGAGGAAGCCCATCGACAACTGCACGCCCTTCGACGCAAGGATGATGAGCCCCGCGAGGACGATGCGGACCTTGTGCTCGCGCTGTCCCGTCGGCCACAGATAGGGCAGGAAGCGCTTGAGCGTTTCAAGAACCGGGGGTTCGCTGGCCGCTTCGGCGGAGGTGGCGGTGTCAGGCGGCATGCGCGCCCCATGTAGGGGCGATGCTTCCCAACGCCAAGCTTATGCGTTCCATGGCCCCCGGCGAACGCCGGTGCCCACGAAAGCGCAAACCCAACCCCGCTGGATCCCGGCTTGCGCCGGGGCACACAAGTTCAGCGCTTGCCCGCGATGCGGATGATGCGGTCGATCAGGCGACGTTCTTCGCTGGAGGGGCCGGTGAGAATGGGGTCGCCGGGCGGCTCCTGACGGCGACCGAACAAGGGACGCCGCGGCGGAACGAAGGGAGAAAAACGCATGGGAGCGTGGCCTTGCTTGCGCGGCCGCCCCCCGGCACCGCAGGTGATTGGTCCCTGCCCGCCATCCTTACCGACCGTGGTTCCGATCGCGTTAAAAAAGCTGGTTACTGCTTTCTTTCCGGTACCGTGAAGGTGCCGGTCACGCGTCCGCCGGTGCCGCCCTGGATCGGATTGCCATCGGGACCGCGCGCCGCGCCGCGTCCGTCGACCGTCGCACGGCCGCTGTTGAGGTCGATCAGCAGCCGTCCGCCGCGCAGATTGTTGCCGCGCTGGCGCAGCTCGACATTGCCGACCATCGTGATCAGGCGCTTGTCGAGGTCGTAGATCGCGACATTGCCCTTTGCGGTCTCGTCGCCCTTCACCACCGTCACGCCGCCGGTCGCATCGAGCCGGTTGACGTCGGTGCCGCCCGAACGCGTGTAGGCGACGGTCATGCGCGGCGCGGTAACGACCAGCCCGGCCTGCGTCACGCGCACGCCGCCCGCCAGCACGACGCGGTCGGCGCGGTCCTGCACTTCGATGCTGCCCGCGGCGAAATCGACCGGCGCGTTGCTGTTGTGGTTGGCGAGCGCCTGCGCCTGCGCCGGATCGGCTCCGCCCGCCGACAGGATCGCGATGCTGGTCAGCGCGAAGCTCGCGCCCGCGAGCGCGACGCTCTTCATCGTCCAGAGGCGGTTCATTTGATCACTCCCTGATTGATCCGCAGCCGCGCATTGCCCTGCAGGCGAACAATCCGCCGATCGAGGTCGGCGGTCAGCTGGTTGGCCGAAAACGGCCCGATATTCAATGCGCCGGCGACCCCGCCCTGCCCGACGAGGGTGCGGCTTTTCAAGTCGACGGCGACGTTTGCGGCGTCGATGCGGTAGCCGCCGGCGCTGCGCACCTTGACGATGCCCGGCACGTCGACCTTTTCGGTGTCCATATTATACTGACCCTGTCTCTTATACACATCTCCGAGCCCACGAGACACTGAGCGATCT
>CAUUIU010000248.1:0-5040 GCA_963545025.1 uncultured Sphingopyxis sp.
CCCATGTCCTTGACGCTGTCCTCGCGCTTGAACGGCCCGTTATCGAGGCTGACGAAGGTCTTGCCATAGCCGGTCGAACCGCGGACGTTCGGATAGAAGAGCGCGATCCCCATTTCGTTGAGCATATAGTTGCTGCGGCCCATGAAGCCAGGGCGCGACTGCGCCTCGGGCCCGCCATGGACGCTCATGATCAGCGGACGCTTGCCGGGGAATTTCACCGGGTCCGGGCGATAGAGGAAGCCCGACACTTCGAGCCCGTCGAAGCTCTTCACCTTCACCAGTTCGGGTTCGACATTCCTCGTCACGTCGAGTCCGCCGGTCTCGCTTTCGGTCCAGCGCGTCACCGCGAGCGTCTTCGGGTCGATGCTATAGGCGTCGGCCGCGCTGCGCGCCGAGGTGAAGCTGATCCCGATCTCGCCCCACGGTGCAATCTCGACGCCGCCGATAATGCCCGCCGGAAGCCCATCGACGGTTCGTACCGAGCCGCTCTTCGTATCGAGGATACGCAGCTTGCTGGTCCCCGCCTCGTTGATCGTATAGGCGATGAAGCTGCCGTCGTCGGCGAGGTCGAAACCGCTGACCTCCCATTTTTCGGCGGGGCCGCGCGGGGCGAATTTGCCCGTTGCGGGGTCGAGCGTGCCGAGCCGTTCGAATTCGGCGCCCTCGTCGCTGGTGATCCAGATCGTCCCGTCGGGCGCAATCGTCCCGCCGCCGTGGGACACCGTCTTGCTATGGTCGCCGATCGGCGTCATTGCACCGGTCTTAAGGTCGAGGCGGAAGAAGTCCGATTTCTGGACCGACGTATATTGGCCGACGAGCGCCCAGCTCTTGTCCGCCGAGAAGTCGAGCAGCGCCCAGCCACCGCCTTCGACCTGCGCGGCCATGCGGTTGCTCGCCGGATCGCGCGGATCCATGACATAGATGTCGCTGTCGCGGCCGTTGCGGCGCGTCGAGGTATAGGCGACCAGACTGCCGTCGTTGCTCCACGCGTTCAGGCCGTTGCGGCTTTTGCCGTCGGTCAGCAATTCGAGGCGCCCGTCCTTCATCGCATAGAGCTGAAAGAATTCGTTGCCGCCGATGTCTTTCTGAACGAGCATGATGTCGCCGGTCTTGGGCGACCAGGCACCGCCGCCGATCGGCTCCGCTTCGAACGTCAACTGCTTGCGCGCGCCCATCGGCCGGGCAACGCGGTGAATCTGGCTGGTGTTGCCGAACCGGGTGGCGATCAGCATCGACTTGTCGGTCGGATGCCAGCCGACGAAGCCCGCGCCGCGATTCTCCATGTAAGGCCGCGTCGCAGCGGTCAGTTCGGCGGGCACTTCGGGAACGCCGTCGGCGATCAGCGCCGCGGGTTTGGGCTCGACGCCCGCCTTGCTCACCTCCTCGGCGAACGCCGGCGCGAGCGGCAAAGAGAGAGCGGCCAAGACGGCAAGATAACGCATATGCTATTTCCCCTACGCTGCGAAGCAGATGACAGCGACTAGACGATGGCAGACGGGCGTTTGGATGCAAGGCTTCGACGAGCGGTGCCCTCCGCTCGACTATCAGCGGGCCCAGCCGTGCCGATGCTGCGGCCTGTTGTTACCTGCCATGCGGGCGACTCAGAGAAATAGTGCCAAATCTGCAGAGATTTGGGCACTCCGACGCGATTCCGTTACGAATTCGAGCCGAATCGAATGCAAAAATTAACGAATCGATGGCAGACTGTCTTGACTTGGGAATAATTGGCTGAAATCGTGGCGTTTCTGGGAATCGCCAGCCTAAGGGGGCTGAAAAATGGCATCAGCATTCGGACCGCGCCTGTGGAGGCGCTCGACACCTAGCGTGCCGCCGGCACGCAGCCTGGGCCGCCGAATGACCTGGCATGCCGCCACGGCGCTGGTCGCTTTTGCCGCTTTGCAGATCTGGCTGGTATCGAGCGCGATCGCCTCGGGCGCCCCGTCGGCGCTGATCGTCGTCGCGCTGATCATGCTTCTCGCCCTTGCGGTTCCGGCCGTTCGCGCGGTCGAACGGCGCTGGTATCGCCTTAGCCGTCAGGCGCTGGCGAGCTGGGGATTGCACGCGCGTTTCCGCCGCGACGTTCGCCGCCTGTGGGCCGCCGCGCTCGCGCTGCCGTTCCTGTGGGTCAGCGGCGCGCTCGCCGCGACCGATGCGATCGCCAAGATCGCCGGCTGACCGACCCTCCGCTTTCGTCATGGTCGAACGAGTCACGTGCCTCGTTCGACACTTGATCCGGCATCCAATCCCGGCACCGACGCCATGGACCGCGGATCAAGTCCGGGGTGACGAGTATTGGCGAGACTTTAGATTTTGACGCTACGCCGCGCGCCGTATAGGGCGCGGCGATGCTGACCGTTTCCGAAGCCCTCGACCGCGCACAGTTGCTGTGCGACGCCGCGACCAAAGCCGGCGCCGATGCTGCCGACGCGCTCTATTATTGCAACGCCGCGACCTCGGTCTCGATGCGGCTTGGCGCGCTCGAAGATGTCGAGCGGTCCGAAGGGCAGGACATTTCGCTCCGCGTCTTCGTCGGCCAACGCAGCGCCAGCGTTTCGACCGCAGACATGGATGCAGGCGAACTGGCCAAGCTGGTTGAGCGCTGCGTCGCAATGGCGCGCGAGGCGCCCGAGGATCCCTATGCCGGCCTCGCCCCCGAGGCGCTGCTGTTCAGGGGCCAGGCGCCCGATCTCGACCTCGACGACGGCAGCGAAGCCGATCCCGCCGCGCTGCGCGAAGCGGCGCTGGCGGTCGAGGAAGCCGCGCGCGCGGTCGCCGGGGTGACCAACAGCGAAGGCGGCAGCGCCAGCCACAGCCGCACGCGTTTCGCGCTGGTGACGAGCCACGGCTTTGCCGGCGGCTATGGGTCGAGCGGGCACAGCCTGTCGGCGAGCGTCATCGCGGGCGAAGGCGCCAATATGCAGCGCGACTATGGCTGGCATAGCGCGCACCATCTGGCCGACCTCGAAAGCGCCCTCGACATCGGCACGCGCGCCGGCACCCGCGCCGTCGCGCGGCTGAGCCCCGGCAAGGCGCCGATCGGCAAGCTGCCGGTGATCATCGATCCGCGCGTCGGCAGCAGCATCGTCGGCCATCTGCTCGGCGCGATCGCCGGTCCCGCGATCGCGCGCGGGACGAGTTTTCTGCTCGGCAAAGAGGAGCAGCAGCTGTTCGACAGCGCCATTGTCATCCGCGACGAGCCGCATCGCCTGCGCGGACTGCGCAGCCGCGCCTTCGACGGCGAGGGCCTGCCCACCGCGGCGCGCGACATCGTCTCCGGCGGCAAGATCACCGGCTGGTTGCTCGACAGCGCGTCGGCGCGCCAGCTGGACATGACCCCGACCGGCCATGCGAGCCGCGGCGGCGGCGCGTCGGGCGTGGCGGCGAGCAACCTCCACCTGGCGCCCGGCACCGCGACGCCCGAGGCGCTGATGGCCGACATCAAGACCGGCGTCTATCTGACCGAACTGATCGGCCAGGGCGTCAATCCGGTCACCGGCGATTATAGCCGCGGCGCGTCGGGATTCCTGATCGTGGACGGCCAGATCGCCGGCCCGATCGCCGAATTCACCATCGCGGGCAACCTGATCGACATGTTCGCGGCGCTCATCCCGGCGAACGATCTGGAATTTCGTCACGGCACCAATGTGCCGACGCTGCGCATCGACGGCATGACCGTCGCCAGTGGATAGAAGCCGATGCCGGGTCGCAACCTCGAAGCCGTGATTGCCGCCACCCGCGAGGTTGGCGACATGGCAATGGCGCGCTGGCGCGGCGAGGGCAAGGCGGTCGACGTGTGGCACAAGTCGCACGACAATCCGGTCAGCGACGTCGACCTGGCGGTCGATGCCCGGCTGAAGGCGGTTCTCGGCGCGATGGTTCCCGAAGCGGGCTGGCTGTCCGAAGAGACCGCCGACAATCCCGACCGGCTGGCGTGCCGCGCGATGTGGTGCGTCGACCCGATCGACGGCACCCGCGACTTCATCCGTGGCCGTCCTGGCTGGTGCGTGTCGGTCGCGCTGATCGTCGATGGCCAGCCCGAGCTGGGCGTGCTTTACGCGCCCGCGCTCGACGAATTATGGGTGGCGCAAAAGGGCAAGGGCGCGACGCTCAATGGCGAGACGCTGCGCGCGAGCCGGCGCATGATCTTCGACGGGTCGCGCGTTCCCGCCGACAGTCTGCCCAAGATCGACCGCGACCTGATCATGGTCACCAAGCCGAACAGCATCGCGCTGCGCATGGCGCTCGTCGCCGACGACCGTGCCGATCTGGTCGCAACCTTGCGCTGGGGCTTCGAATGGGATGTCGCCGCCGCGGCGCTGATCGCGACCGAGGCGGGGGCGGCCGTCACCGACGCGTTCGGAGAGCCGTTGGTGTTCAATACCCCGCGCGCGCAAGCCTTTGGCGTCATCGCCTGCGCCGCGGGAATCCACCGGGCCGTCGTCGCCCGCTTGCACGATCGGGCGGTCGCGCTTACCTCGAAATCCTGATCGCCCATTCACGCGAGCAATCCACCGCAGTTGGCTTGACTTTCGAGGCGACTCACCCTAACTGCGCATCCATTCCAACAGCCTGACCGGACGGCGAAGCGCGGGAGCGTATTCGTGGTCCGTATTTTTGCGTTGGAAATCAGACGCTTTGAGATGGGGCCGATGCCAACGGCCCTGTGGAGCAGGAGAAAGTTACCAATGGCACGTATTGCGGGCGTCAACTTGCCCACCAACAAGCGCGTGATCATCGCGCTCACCTACATCCACGGCATCGGTCGCAAGACCGCCGTCGACATCGCCGACAAGCTGGGGATCGACCACAGCCGCCGCGTTCAGGACCTCAGCGACGCCGAAGTCCTGCAGATCCGCGAAACGCTGGACGCCGACCACACGGTCGAGGGTGACCTTCGCCGCACCACGGCGATGAACATCAAGCGCCTGATGGACCTCGCCTGCTATCGCGGCCTGCGTCATCGCAAGGGCCTTCCCGTCCGCGGCCAGCGCACGCACACCAATGCGCGCACCCGCAAGGGCAAGGCGAAGCCGATCGCCG
>CAUUIU010000249.1:0-5040 GCA_963545025.1 uncultured Sphingopyxis sp.
CGATGGAGGGCCCGACCCCGGGGTCGGCGCTGATCCACGCCGCGACGATGGTCACGGCGGGCGTCTTCATGGTCTGCCGTCTGTCGCCGATGTTCGAAACCAGCGAAGTCGCTCAGGGCGTCGTGATGTTCGTCGGCGCCGCGACCTGCTTTTTCGCCGCGACCGTCGCGACGACGCAGTGGGACATCAAGCGCGTCATCGCCTATTCGACCTGTTCGCAGCTCGGCTATATGTTCTTTGCCGCGGGCGCGGGCGCCTATGGCGCTGCGATGTTCCACCTGTTCACGCACGCCTTCTTCAAGGCGTTGCTGTTCCTCGGCGCCGGTTCGGTGATCCATGCGATGCACCATGAACAGGACATGCGTTATTACGGCAATCTGCGGAAACAGATCCCGATCACCTATTGGGCGATGATGCTCGGTACGCTGGCCATCACCGGCGTCGGTATCGCCGGGGTTGCGGGTTTCGCCGGTTTCTATTCGAAGGACGGCATCCTCGAGGCAGCCTTCGCGAGCGGCGGCGGCGGTGTGGTGGCCTTCTGGGTCGGCATTTTCGTGGCCTTCCTCACCAGCTTCTATTCGTGGCGCCTCGTCTTCCTGACCTTCTATGGCAAGGCGCGCTGGGAACAGAGCGAGCATATCCAGCATGCAGTCCACGACGATCACGGTCACGGCCATGACGATCATGCGCATGCCGATCATCATCACGCGCACAGCGACGGCACCGCGGGCTATCACCCGCACGAAAGCCCGCTTTCGATGCTGATCCCGCTGATCCTTCTGTCGGTCGGCGCTGTCTTCGCGGGCATCGTCTTCCATCACCAGTTCATCTACCCCGAAGAAGGCGCAGCCTTCTGGGGCACCAGCATCGCGTTCGACGAGCATCTGATGCACGCCGCGCATGAAGTGCCGTGGTGGGTGAAATGGATGCCGTTTACCGTCATGGCGATCGGCCTGTTCCTCGCGTGGAACAGCTATATCCGCAACACCACGCTGCCGGCGCGCTTCGTGGCGCAGTTCAAGCTGCTCCATCAGTTCCTGTACAACAAATGGTATTTCGACGAGCTCTACGACATCCTCTTCGTGAAGCCTGCCTTCGCGATCGGCCGCTTCTTCTGGAAGCGCGGGGATGAAGGCACCATCGACCGCTTCGGTCCCGATGGCGCCGCGGCGCTCGTCGCTGGGGGGACCCGTCTCGCGGTCCGGCTGCAATCGGGTTATGTTTATGGATATGCGTTTGTGATGCTGCTCGGTCTTGTCGGCCTCGCCAGCTGGGCCATGGTGAATTTCCTGTGAGCGGCTTCCCGATCCTTTCGCTGATGCTGGCGGTTCCGCTCGTCGGCGCCATCGCCTGCCTGTTCGTCGGTGACAAGACGGCGCGCTGGGTCGCGCTGGGCGCGACGCTGGCGACCTTCGTCCTCGGTTGCATCCTGTGGGCGAATTTCGATATCGGCGGTGCGCAGTGGCAGTTCACCGAACGCGCCGACCTGTTCGGCCGCTTCCAGTGGGCGCTCGGCATCGACGGCATGGCCTTGATGCTGATCATGCTCAGCGTCTTCCTGATGCCGCTCTGCATCCTCGCCAGCTGGGACGCGATCAAGAGCCGCGTCGGCCTCTACATGGCGATGTTCCTGATCATGGAAGTCGTGATGATCGGCGTCTTCATGGCGCAGGATCTGCTGCTCTTTTACATCTTCTTCGAAGCCGGCCTGATCCCGATGTATTTCATCATCGGCATCTGGGGCGGCGCGAACCGCAAATATGCGGCGTTCAAATTCTTCCTCTACACGCTGCTCGGATCGGTGCTGATGCTGATCGCGATGATCGCGATGATCGCCGAAGCGGGCACGACCGACATTCCGACGCTGCTGAACTATAATTTCCCGCCGGAAATGCAGACCTGGCTCTGGCTCGCCTTCTTCGCCAGCCTTGCGGTCAAGATGCCGATGTGGCCGGTCCACACCTGGCTTCCCGACGCGCATGTGCAGGCGCCGACCGCGGGCTCGATGATCCTCGCCGGCGTGCTATTGAAGCTCGGCGCCTATGGCTTCATCCGCTTCATGATGCCGATGTTCCCCGACGCATCGGGACAGCTGATGTGGATCGTCTTTGGCCTGTCGATGATCGCGGTGGTCTACACCAGCCTCGTCGCGCTGGCGCAGAGCGACATGAAGAAGCTGATCGCCTATTCGTCGGTCGCGCACATGGCGATCGTCACCGCGGGCCTCTTCGCGTTCAACCAGCAGGGCATCGAAGGCGCGCTGATCATCATGCTCAGCCATGGTGTCGTCTCGGCCGCGCTCTTCTTCTGCGTCGGCGTGATCTATGACCGGCTCCACACGCGCGAGATCGATCGTTACGGCGGTCTCGCGGTGAACATGCCGGCGTATGCGCTGTTCTTCATGCTGTTCACCATGGCGTCGATCGGCCTGCCGGGAACCAGCGGCTTCGTCGGCGAATTCCTGAGCCTCGCGGGCATCTATGAAGCCTCGAGCTGGGTCGCCTTCGTGTGCACCACCGGGATCATCCTCGGCGCCGCCTACATGCTCTATCTCTACCGCCGCGTCGTGTTCGGCGAACTGACCAAGGACGATGTGAAGGCGATGCCCGATCTCAACGCACGCGAATGGACGATCATGGTGCCGCTGGCCGCCGTGGCGCTGTGGATGGGCGTCTATCCCGAAAGCTTCCTCGCGCCGATGCGCGGCGATGTGACGACGGTTGTCGCGCGGCTCGCCCCGGCGAAGCCCGCGGGCGACGCGCACCTCGCTGCCGGCAAGCCCAAGCCCGCCGCGGCGGAGCATGGTGCTCCCGCCCACGGATCCAGCCATGCGGGAGGCGTCCAATGACCGCCGATCTCGCGCTCATCTGGCCCGAACTGATCCTGACGATCGGCGGGCTTATCACGCTGATGCTCGGCACCTTCGTAGGTGACCGGCAGGTCGGGCTCTACCAGCTCAGTGCCATGCTCACGCTCGCCGCGGCCGCCGCCGCCGTGGTTGCGCTGTTCGGAGTCAACGCGTCGGTCTTTTCGGGCACGCTCGCGGTCGACAGCTTCGGCGGTTTTGCCAAGCTGCTGATCTATGCGGCAAGCTTCGTCTCGATCCTTGTCGCGCCGCGCTTTTTCAAGGACGGGATGCGCGCCGAATACCCGACGCTCATCCTCTTCGCCGCGCTCGGAATGGGTATCATGGCCTCGTCGCGCGACCTGATGACGCTTTACGTCGGGCTCGAGCTCAACAGCCTCGCGGCCTATGTGCTCGCCAGCTTCATGCGCACCGACGATCGCTCGAGCGAAGCCGGCCTCAAATATTTCGTCCTCGGCGCGCTCGCGTCAGGCATGCTGCTCTATGGCATTTCGCTGCTCTACGGCTTTACCGGCACGACCGATTTCGCGGGCGTCGCGGCGGCGATGGGCGGCGAACTCAACATTGGTCTCATCTTCGGCATCGTCTTCGTGCTCGCGGGCCTCGGCTTCAAGATCAGCGCCGTGCCGTTCCACATGTGGACCCCCGACGTCTATGAGGGCGCGCCGACCCCGGTGACGACCTTCTTCGCCACCGCGCCCAAGGTCGCGGCGATGGCGCTGATGACGCGCGTCGTGATCGACGCGATGGGCCCCGCGGTCGCGGCTTGGCAGCAGATCATCATTTTCCTGTCGCTCGCCTCGATCATCCTCGGCGCGGTGGGCGCGATCGGACAGAAGAATATCAAGCGCCTGCTGGCCTATTCGTCGATCAATAATGTCGGCTTCATGCTCGTCGGCCTCGCCGCCGGAACGCAGCAGGGGGTCGAGGGCGTGCTGACCTATCTCCTCGTCTATATGCTGACCACGCTCGGCGCCTTCCTCGTCGTGCTCCAGCTGCGCGACGGCAATGGCGATCAGGTCGAAAGCATCCCGGCGCTCGCCGGCCTGTCACAGCGTCGCCCCGGCCTGGCCGCGGCAATGACGGTGTTCCTGTTCAGTCTCGCGGGCATCCCGCCGCTCTTCGGCTTCTGGCCGAAGTACCTCGTGTTCGAGGCCGCGGTGAACGCCAACCTCGTGCCGCTGGCGGTCGCGGGTATCGTCGCCTCGGTGATCGGCGCCTTCTATTATATCGCGATCATCAAGACGATGTACTTCGATGACAAGTCGGACACCGAATTTCCCAAGGGTGGCGGCGCCATCGCAGAGGATGCGGTGATCACCGCGAGCGCGCTGTGGCTGTCGGTCATCGGCTATCTCTTCATCCCCGTGCTGGCGGTCGTATCGGCCAGCGCCGCCGCGGTGCTGTTCTGATACCGCCGATCGAGCGGATCGCGCAGACAGGTTCGACCAACGCCGACCTGCTGGCGCGGCTGGCCAGCGGTGAGCATGTCGGGGAGGGGCATTGGCTCGTTGCCGACCGCCAGACCGCGGGGCGCGGCCGCCTGGGCCGGGCGTGGGGCGACGGACACGGCAATTTTATGGGCTCTACGGTCATTCACCTGACCGCGGGCGATCCGTCACCGGCGACGCTCGCGCTCGTCGCGGGGGTTGCGCTGGCCAAGGCGGTGAATGCGTTGGCGCCGGGCGTCGAGGCAACGCTCAAATGGCCTAACGACCTGCTCATCGACGGCGCGAAGTGCGCGGGCATATTGATGGAGCGAAGCCGAAACAGCGTCGTCATGGGCATCGGCGTCAATCTGGTTTCGGCGCCCGAACTTCCCGACCGCCCGACTGCCTCGCTCGCGAGCAAGGGCGCCGTCGTCGACCGCGACCGCTTTGCCGAAGCCCTCGCGATCGCCATGATGGATGCGCTTTGGACCTGGCGGCAGGAAGGCGTCGGCAGCATCGTGGGGGCCTGGTTGCCCCAAGGGCACCCGGTCGGCACGCCGCTCCATGTCTCCGAACAGGGCATCGACGGAACATTCGACGGTCTGGCGCCCGATGGCGCGCTGCGCTTGCGCGTTGCTGGCGGGGAGACCATGCTGGTCCATGCGGGCGACGTCGAATTGCGCCGCCTCGTGGAGGGGCTGTCTCTTATACACATCTGACGCTGCCGACGAAGCTAGAAGTGTA
>CAUUIU010000250.1:0-5034 GCA_963545025.1 uncultured Sphingopyxis sp.
CGTGGTGCCGGGGATCGGAACGATGTCGTTGCCCTGCGCGAGCAGCCAGGCGAGCGCGACCTGTGCTTTGGATACACCATGTTTGTCGGCAACCGCGCCGATCGCGTCGACGATCGCGAGGTTCGCCGGGAAATTTTCTTCCGAATAGCGCGGGTCGTTGCGGCGCCAGTCATTCTCCGGAAGCTCGTCGCGGCTGCGCACCGCGCCGGCGAGAAAGCCGCGGCCGAGCGGTGAATAGGGGACGAAGCCGATGCCGTTGTCGCGGCAGGCGCCGAGGATCTCGTCCTCGATATCGCGTTCCCAGATCGAATATTCGCTTTGCAGCGCAGTGATCGGCGCGGCCTTGGCGGCGCGGCGGATCGTCTCGGGGCCGGCTTCGGACAGCGCGATGTGGCGGACCTTGCCTTCGTTGACGAGTTCCATCATGCCGCCGACGACTTCCTCGATCGGAATCGAGGGGTCGACGCGGTGCTGGTAGAAGAGGTCGATCGTGTCGATGCCGAGCCGCTGGAGCGAGCCTTCGCACGCGGCGCGCGCGTTGGCGGGCGAGCCGTCGACGCCGACGATCTGGTTGCCGTCGAATTTGAAGCCGAATTTGGTCGCGATGATCAGGCCGTCGCGCTTGCCCTTGATCGCCTCGCCGAGCAGCTCCTCGTTCGAGAAGGGGCCATAGATTTGCGCGGTGTCGAAGAAGGTGACGCCAAGGTCGATCGCGCGGTGGATCGTGCGCGTCGATTCGTCGAGGTCGGCGGCTTCGCCATAGAGGATGTTGCCGCCCTTGATCATCGGCATGCAGCCGATGCCGATCGCCGAAACTTCAAGGTCATGGCCGAGCTTGCGATATTTCATGGGGTCTCTCCTGCTGGTTCGTTCTCGACGCCGTCGGCAGCATATTTGGTCGCGGCAACGTCACCAATGACATTGCCGAGTGTACGGAAAATGTCGGGAAAAGTCTCGACCGCCACAAGCAGGCCGAGCGGTGCGACGGGGACGCCCATCGACACCGCGATCGGCGCGATCGAGGTCACGAAACTGATCGATCCCGGCAGGCTGACCGAGCTGAGCGCGGCGGCCATCGCGACCGCGAGGCCGACCGCCATTTCCCACGGGGTGAGCTCGACGCCGAACAGCCACGCGACATAGACGACGACCGCGAGGTTCATCGCCGGGCTGGTGAAGCGGAACAGCGCGACCGCAAGGGGCAGCACGACGTCGGCTTTCTTCGGATCGACGCCGAGGTCCTCGGACGATTTCAGCATCGCGGGCAGGCTGGCGAGCGAGCTTTGCGTGCTGATTGCGACCGCGAGCGTCGGCACCATCGCGCGGACGAAGCGCGGCAGCGGGATGCCGACGACGAGCCAGGCGAGTAGCAGGCCAAGGATGATGCAGCTGATACCGATCCCCGACAGGATCAGCACATAATGAATGAGCCCGCCGAACGCCGCCACGCCGGCCTTGACCGCGAGTGCATAGCCCAAAGCGAAGACGCCGATCGGCGCGAGCGCAAGGACCCAGCCGATGACGATCAGCATTGCATCGCCCAGCGCTTTGAACAGCCCCGACAACGTTGCACGCTGGACCGGTTCGAGTTTGGTGATCGCGAAGGCGAAGATGGTCGTGAAGACGATCAGCGGAAGGATCGCGGTTTCGGCGGCCGCCGCAATGGGGTTGGTCGGGATCAGCGATAACAGAAAGTCGCCGAAGGTTGGCGATGGCCCGGCCTCGGTCGTTCCGCCCAGGCCATGGCGCAACGCCTCGGCGGCGCCGGTCGAGAGCGGGAAGAGCCGGAGCAGAAGCGGCGTCATCAGCAGCGACATCAGTCCCGACAGGAAAATCGCGACGAGGAAGGTCATCACCGCACGGAAGGCGAGCTTGCCGGCGCGTGCCGCGTCGGCGGTTGCCGTGATGCCGGTGATGAGCAGCGCGACCACCAGCGGGACGATCGTCATCTTGAGCGCGTTCAGCCAGAGCAGGCCGATCGGCTCGATATACGGGAGTGAGGCGGTTCCGGCGTCGGGCGATACCAGCTCGACACCAATTCCCAGAAGCATGCCGGCGACCAGTGCCGAAAGGATGAGCCATGCGGATTTCAAGTTCAATTCTCCCGGTGATTTTCCCGGCCAGCTTGCCAAGCAAAAGAGGGTGACTTAGAGCACCTCCCGGAAGAAGTGGGAACCGGTTTTTGGGCCGGGAATTGCTCCATGGGGGCCATCCCGGGAGCGCCGGGGCAGGCTTTGTCCAGCCGGATTAAGTAGCAGAGGTGGCATGCGCAAGTTTTTCGGAACCGACGGGATTCGCGGGCTGACCAATCAGGTCCCGATGACCGCGGAAACCGCCATGCGGGTCGGAATGGCTGCGGGCGCCCATTTTCTGCGCGGCGACCACAAACATCGCGTGGTGATCGGCAAGGATACGCGCCTCTCGGGTTACATGCTGGAAAATGCGCTGGTCGCGGGCTTCACCAGCGTCGGCATGGATGTGGTGCAGGTCGGGCCGATGCCGACCCCGGCGATCGCGATGCTCACTCGATCGATGCGCGCCGACCTGGGCGTCATGCTGTCAGCGAGCCACAATCCCTATCACGACAATGGCATCAAATTGTTCGGCCCCGACGGCTACAAGCTGTCCGACGCCGACGAGGCGCAGATCGAACTGCTGCTGTCGAGCGAGCCGAAGCTGGCCGATCCGGCGCACATCGGGCGCGCCAAGCGCATCGACGATGCGCGCGGTCGCTATATCCACGCGGTGAAACAGAGCCTGCCCGAATCGGTGCGGCTCGACGGGGTCAAGATGGTGCTCGATTGCGCCAACGGTGCCGCCTACAACAGCGCGCCGACGGTGTTCTGGGAGCTCGGCGCTGATGTCGTCGCGGTCGGCGTCACGCCGAACGGCACCAATATCAACGACAAATGCGGATCGACCGCGCCGGGCCTGCTGCAGGAAAGTGTCGTTGCGAGCGGCGCCGACATCGGCGTCGCGCTCGACGGCGACGCTGATCGGCTGATCGTCGTCGACGAAAAGGGCCAGCTGGTCGACGGTGACCAGATCATGGCGCTGATCGGCGCGAGCTGGGCGCGGCAGGGGCGGCTGAGGGGCGGCGGGGTCGTCGCAACGGTGATGTCGAACCTCGGCCTCGAACGCTTCCTGCAAGGCGAAGGGCTGACGCTCGAACGGACCAAGGTCGGCGACCGCTATGTGCTCGAACGCATGAAGAGCGGGGGCTTTAACGTCGGCGGCGAGCAGTCGGGGCATATGATCCTGTCGGACCATGCGACGACCGGGGACGGCACGCTCGCGGCGCTGCAGGTGCTCGCCGAGCTCGTCGCGTCGGGCAAGCCCGCGAGCGAATTGCTCCACCAGTTCGATCCCGTTCCCCAGTTGCTCAAGAATGTCCGCTTCGCCGGCGGTGCGCCGCTCGACGACGCGTCGGTCAAGGCCGCGATTGCCGATGGCGAAGCCGCGCTCAGCGGTCGCGGCCGCCTCGTCATCCGGGCTTCGGGCACCGAACCCCTCATCCGCGTCATGGCCGAAGGCGATGACGCATCTCAGGTAGAAAGCGTCGTCGACAATATCTGCGACGCAGTCAGAAAGGCAGTAAGCTAATGTTGGAAATGCGTCCCGATTGCGAAAAATGCGGCCGCGACTTGCCGGCGGACGTGCATGGCGCGTTCATTTGCTCGTTCGAATGCACCTTCTGCGCGAATTGCGCCGACAAACTCGACGAAATTTGTCCCAATTGTGGCGGCGACCTGCTCGACCGCCCGCTGCGCGAGGGCGCGGCGCTGGCGAAATTCCCGGCTTCGACGGAGCGGAAGCATAAGGGGTGACCGCTCGCGTCCTGATCATTGCAGGATCGGATAGCGGCGGCGGCGCGGGCATCCAGGCCGATATCAAGGCGGTGACGATGCTCGGCGGTCACGCGATGACCGCGATTACGGCGATCACGGCGCAGAACACGCTGGGCGTGCAGGGCGTCCATGCCGTGCCGACCGAGATGGTGCTGGCGCAGATCGATAGCGTCGCGTCGGATATTGGCGTCGATGCGGTCAAGATCGGCATGATCGGCAGCGCCGAGACCGCGGCGGCGGTGGCGGTGCGTCTGTCGCAGCCCGATCTGGCGCAGGCGGCGCTGGTGTTCGACCCGGTGATGGTGGCAACCAGCGGGTCGGTGCTCGCCGATGCGGCGACGATCGACGCGTTCCGCGCGTTGCTCGACCGCGCGATGGTCGCGACGCCCAATCTGCCCGAACTCGATGCGCTGGGCGGCGAGGAGGCGGTGCTGGCGCACGGCTGCTCGCTGCTCGTGAAGGGCGGCCATGCCGCGGGCGAGACGGTGATCGACAGGCTGCTCGAGCCCGGCGAGGGCGAGGTTGCGCGCTGGGAAGCGCCGCGCATCGAAACGAAGCACAGTCACGGCACCGGCTGCACACTGGCGAGCGCGATTGCGACCGGGCTGGCGCAAGGCATGCCGCTCGAACCTGCAGTGGCGCGCGCGCGCGATTTCGTGCGCCTGGCGCTGCTCGATGCGCCGGGCCTTGGACAGGGCCACGGCCCGATGGGGCAGCAGTTCGTGCGCAATGACGGCCTGTTCACCGGACCGGCGCTCAACCAATTCACCGTGCCTGCCACCGATTATGCGGCGTCGGTTGGCTTCTACAAGCAACTCGGCCTGACGCAGATCGTTGACAGCCCGGACAACGGATATGGGCGCTTCGAGGCCGCCAATGGCGTCACCTTGTCGATCCATGTCGGAGACGGCGAAGCGGGCGGCGCGACCGTCTATCTAGAGAGCGGCGCGCTTGATGCGTGGGTCGCCTATCTCGCACGGCGCGGCGTGCGTTTCGACCAGATGCCGACGGACGAGGAGTGGGGGTGGCGCGAGGCGCGGCTGACCGATCCCGCCGGCAACCGGCTTTGCCTGTATCAGGCCGGCGAATATCGCCGCTACCCGCCGTGGCGCATATGATCGTCGGTGTCGATGAGGCGGGCCGCGGCCCTTTGGCGGGTCCGGTCGTTGCGGCGGCAGTGCTGCTT
>CAUUIU010000251.1:0-5030 GCA_963545025.1 uncultured Sphingopyxis sp.
GTCTGTTGTTTAAAAGAGACTGAACGGCGACCCCGGCCATTCGGTAGGGGGGTGGGGGGGGATGTTTTAGTCCCCTTTGTCGACGCGGCGCGGGATTTCGGCCCCGCCCCGCTTCTTCGTTTCATCGGAAAAATGCCGGACAAAGAAAAAGGGCGGCCCCGCGGGACCGCCCTTGTTTCTTTCGCCTTGGCTGAAGCGTCAGGCTGCCTTGGGCAGCGCTGCCTTTGCTTGCGCGATGATGGCAGCGAACACGCCGCCTTCGTTCATCGCGAGGTCGGCCATGACCTTCCGGTCGAGTTCGATGCCCGACAGCTTCACGCCGTGCATGAACTGCGAATAGGTCAGGCCTTCGGCGCGAACCGCAGCGTTGATGCGCTGGATCCACAGGGCGCGGAAATTGCGCTTCTTAACCTTGCGGTCGCGATAC
Organism: uncultured Sphingopyxis sp.; assembly: GCA_963545025.1. Taxonomy (GTDB): domain Bacteria; phylum Pseudomonadota; class Alphaproteobacteria; order Sphingomonadales; family Sphingomonadaceae; genus Sphingopyxis. The sequence continues at coordinate 428 of CAUUIU010000251.1, forward strand.
GCGTACTGACCGGCCTTTTCGACGGCCTGCTTGGCGATGCGGATGGTGTTCTTGCGACGGCCATAATAGCCCTTCGCCTGTTCCAATACGCGTTTGTGCTTGGCGCGCGTGGTGACGCCGCGTTTGATGCGTGACATGCTCTAGCGCTCCTTACTTCAGGCCGTAGGGCGCCCAGAGGCGCACATGGGCCGCGTCCGAATCGCTGAGCACGCTGGTGCCGCGGTTGGTGCGGATATATTTCGAGTTGTGGCTGATCAGGCGGTGGCGCTTGCCGGCGACGCCGTGCTTCACCTTGCCCGAGGCGGTGAATTTGAAGCGTTTCTTCACACCGCTCTTGGTCTTCATCTTGGGCATTTTGGTCTCCTTAGGAAGTCCGTTTGCGTAGCGACATGGCAGCCCTTTCAGCCAGTCGTTACAATCGGAAGCGGCGCGCTTAGCGGGGTAGCGGCGGAAATGCAAGCGATTCGGCCCCTGCGGAACGAAGCGACGCTGCCGCGGATTGTTCCCCTATGGATGCGCGCTCGGGTGACCTGCCCTCCAAGGCCCCTGCCACTGCCCCGTCCGGCGGTGCCGGTCCCGATTCGCATTGGCGCGACCGCGTCTCGCACTGGTCGCGGCGCGCCTGGACGCCGCATTGGCTGGCAAAGCGCCCGCGCCCGTTGCGCATCGCGGTGCGGACGATCGCGATCATCCTGCTCACCCTGTTCGCGATCTGGCTGATCCTGTTCATCACCAAGGGGCGGTTCCTGAAAGGCCCGTTCGAACGCTTCACCACCAGCCAGCTCGAACGGCAGGTCGATGTCGGCGGCGATTTCCAGCTCTATTTCGCGCCGTTCAACATCAAATTCTATGCCGAGGACATTCGCATCAGCAATCCGCGCTGGGCGCGCGAACGCCATTTCTTCATCGCAAAAAAGGTCGACAGCCGGATCGCGGTGCTGCCGCTGATCTTTGGCAATCGCGTAGTGCGCTTCGTCGATCTCGATGGCGCCCAGGTCGCGCTCGAATGGGATGAAGGAAACAAGCGCAACAGCTGGACCTTCGGCGATCCGAACCGTCCGCCGCAGCCATTGATGCTGCCCGAAATCCAGCGCGCGGCGCTGACCAACAGCGGACTCAGCTACCGCGACCCTTCGCTCCGTCTGTTCGCCGACGTCGATTTCAACACGGTGAAGGCCACGGGCAGCCGCGTCGACGACGCGATCCGCTTTTCAGGGCGCGGAACGATGCGCGCTCAGCCTTTCGCGCTGTCGGGCGGCCTGACGTCGCCCAACGACACGATCGCGGGCGGCCGTAACAGCCTGACACTTCACGCCGAAGGGCTCGGCAACACGATCGATCTTTCGGGAACCCTGCCGGGGGCCACGCAGCTCGAGGGCGCCGATCTGAGACTGTCAGCGCGCGGGGCCAATCTGTCGCGGCTGTTCGACTTCCTCGGCGTCGCAATTCCCGACACGCGCCGCTACCGGCTGAACTCGGCGTTAGGGTATGATGGCAAGACCTGGTCGTTCACAGGACTGAAAGGGGTGTTCGGCGACAGCGATATCGCCGGGTCGCTGGCGGTCAGCATGCCGCAAGAGCGCCTCCATCTGAAGGCCGATCTTGCCACCCGCTCGCTCAACATCGTCGATGCGGGTCCCTGGGTCGGTTACGAAGTCGACCGCATGGACAAGCTCGGCACCGATGGTGTGATCCGGTCGGTGGGCGGCCGCCCGCGCATCCTTCCCGAAGCGCCGCTGCGGGTCGAGGCGATCAAGCGTTTCGATGCCGATGTCCGGTACCGCGTCGCCCGCGTGAAGGCCGAAAGCTTTCCGATCAGCGACGTCGACCTGACGCTGACGCTGAACAAGGGGCTGCTCGAAATGAAGCCGCTGATCTTTGCGGTCGCGGGCGGCAAGGTGACGAGCGATATCGCGATCGACGCGCGGCCCGCGCGCGTGCGCACCGAATATGACGTGCGCCTGTCGCCGACGCGCCTCGGACCGCTGCTCGCCCGTTTCGGCGCGCAGGAATCGGGAACGACCGGAACGGTCAGCGGCCGGATCAGCATGGTCGGCTACGGTGACACGGTCCGCCAGTCGCTGGCGACATCGAACGGCCGGATCGCCTTCGTCCTGCCGCGGGGGAGCTTCTGGACCCGCAATATTCAGCTCGCCGAACTCGACATCGGGACTTTCGTGCAAAAGCTGTTCGAGGACAAATTGAAGAAGCCGGTGCTGATCAATTGCGGCCTGATCGCCTTTACCGTGCGCGGCGGTATCGCGGCAGCCGACCCGATCCTGATCGATACCCAGAAAAATGTGATGCTCGGACGCGGCGGCTTCTCCTTCCGGACCGAAGCGCTCGACCTGGCCGTGCGCGCTGATGGCAAGACCTTCAGCGTATTTTCAGGCCAGTCGCCGGTGGGCGTCGAGGGCTATTTCGCCGCCCCCCGGATCGATCCGATCAGCGACGAACTTGCGGGACGGGCCGGCGCCGGGCTGGGTCTCGGAGTCGTCGCCAGCCCGATCGCGGCGATCATTCCCTTCATAGATCCCGGCGATGCCAAGGCGGCGCAATGCGGTCCCGTGCTCGCCGGAGCGCGCGCCAGCGAACAGCGAACGGCGAAGGGCAAACCGCGCGACGACGTCGGAAAGGGAACCACCGCCAAGTCCGAAGACGGGAAGCAGTCGGACGAAAAGGCTGGCAAGCAGCGGAAGAAATTCCTCGGCATCTTCTGACGCCGCGGTCGCGGCGTCAGAGACTCGCTCATCAATGGTGGCAGGCGAGCGCTTCGATCACATCCTCCAGTCGCGCCGGATCGCCGAGCGCGATGACATGACCCGAGCTGACGGCGTTGAGCGGATCGCCGTTCCAGTCACACATCGTTCCGCCGGCGCCTTCGACGACGGGGACGAGCGCGGCAAAATCGTGGAGCTTCAGCCCGGCCTCGACCACCAGGTCGATATGCCCGCTCGCGAGCAGTCCATAATTATAGCAGTCGCCGCCGAAGATCAGCCGTTTGTGTGAAGTCTTTGCCGCCAGCGCCATGAAATGCTCGCCATCGTGATCGCTGAAATATTGCGGGCCGGTGGTCGCCAGCACGGCGTCGCCAAGGTCGCGGCAGGTCCGCGTACGCGCGTGCGCACCGTTGAACAGCGTTGGCTGTCCGAGCGCACCCACCCAGCGCTCGCCCGCGATCGGCTGGTCGACGATGCCCAGAACGGGCCAGCCGTCCTGCAGAAGCGCGACCAGCGTGCCGAAAATCGGGCGGCCAGCCATGAAGCTGACAGTGCCGTCGATCGGGTCGAGCACCCACTGGCGCGACGCATCCGGACGCTCGGCGCCATATTCTTCGCCGATGATTCCGTCGCGCGGTGCCTCGGCATCGAGCAGGCGGCGCATCGCGGCTTCGGCGGCGCGATCGGCTTCGGTCACCGGCGACGCGTCGGTCTTGGCCTCGTGCGCAAAGGCGGAGCGGAACAAGGGACGGATGGCTTCGCCGGCAGCGTCGGCGAGACGGTTGGCGAGCGCGAGATCGGATGAAAGCGACATAGGTGGTCGCTAGCGCAGCCTGCCCTGCCCCGCCAGCCCCGAGCGCCTGACTCGTGCGCCACCGGAGGTGTTTGTATGAAATTTACAATAATAGTAAAATCTGTAAAACCGACATCATGCCCGACCGCATTTCCTTCGAATCGTTGCTCGCGACCTTGGCCCGCCATGGCTATCGGAAGGCATCGATGGAGGATCTGGCAAGCGCGACCGGCGTGTCGCGTCAGGCGCTCTACAATCGCTTCGGATCGAAAGGGGCGTTGATCGACTGGGCGATGACGTCCCTCATCGAGCGGTCGCTGGCCGATGCGCTTCGCAGTCTCGAGAGCCCCGGCGCGACGCTGGTTGCGCGTCTTCTGACGGCGCTCGATGCGTGGGCCGGCCAGCATATGACGATGCTCCGCGCCTCGCCGCACGGCATCGAGGTCGCGGTGATGGTCGCGCCCCAACCGGGGGAAGCCGTCCGCGCGGCCGAGCGCAAATTGATCGCCGCGATGGCCAACACGATCCGGCTCAGCGGTCCTGGCTCGGCGGTGTCCCGCGCTGGCAGCATGGCGCAGGCGCTATGCTGGACCGCGAAAGGCCTCGTTCACGCCGCGCCCGACCATGCAAGCTTTCGGCGCGAACTGGAATTGATCGTCGGCGCGCTGCTCGCGCGCTGACGCACGATCAATCGAAGAGCGACGAGACGCTCGATTCGTCGGCGATACGCTTGATTGCTTCGCCGAGCAGCGGCGCGACGGTCAGCGCGCGGACCTTGCCGCTGTCGTTGACTGCATCGGTCGGCTGGATCGAATCGGTGATGACCAGCTCGGTAAGCTCGCTCGCCTCGACGCGCGCGACCGCGCCGCCCGACAGCACGCCGTGCGTACAATAAGCCACAACGCCCTCGGCGCCGGCCGCTTTCAATGCGCCGGCGGCGTTGCTGAGGGTGCCGGCCGAATCGACGATATCGTCGATGAGGATGCAGAAACGGCCCGACACGTCGCCGATGATGTTCATCACTTCCGATTCGCCGGCGCGCTCGCGGCGCTTGTCGACGATCGCCAGCGGCGCGTTGTCGAGGCGCTTG
>CAUUIU010000252.1:0-5026 GCA_963545025.1 uncultured Sphingopyxis sp.
GCCTGTCGCTGCTGGCGCTGAGCCTGGTCGCGGGGGTGCTCGTCGACGACGCGATCGTCGAGATTGAGAATATCGTCCGGCATATGCGCATGGGCAAGACCGCCTATCAGGCGTCGATTGACGCCGCCGACGAAATCGGTCTGGCGGTCGTCGCGACGACGATGTCGATCGTGGCCGTCTTCCTGCCCGTTGCGTTGATGCCGGGCATTTCGGGCCAGTTCTTCATCCAGTTCGGCATGACCGTCGTGTTCGCGGTGCTGATGAGCCTGGCCGTCGCGCGTATGATCACGCCGATGATCGCCGCCTATTTCCTGTCGGCACAGGGCGAACAGACGCACGCCGAAGGGCCGATGCTCGATCGTTATGAAAAGATCCTGCGCTGGACGCTCGACGAGGACAAGGCGAAGGCGGCGCGCGATCGGGCGCGTGAACGCGGCCGCCGCGGCATCCTCCCGCGCATCTTCCTCGACCATCGCGTCTGGATCGTCGGCATCGGCTTCGGAGCCTTCGCGCTCAGCATCGTCATCGGCGGCATGATCCCGATGCAGTTCCAGCCGACGATCAACAGCGATTACAGCCAGATCAGCTATGAACTGCCGCCGGGTTCGACGCTCGCGCAGAGCGAAAATATCTCGAACCAGATCAACGATGTTCTCAGCAAGAACCCCGTTGTCGCGAACGCCTTTTACGACGTCGGTGTCGGAAGCGGCGGCGTCTATATCACGCTGAAGAAAGAGCGCGATCAGAAGAGCGTCGACTGGGAGCGCAGCCTTCAGCCGAAGCTGTCGGCGATCCCCGACGCGCGCGTCCGCTTCCAGAGCCAGTCGGGCGGCTTTTCGGGCCGTGACATGACGATGGTCATCGGCGGCGACGATCCGGTCGCGCTCGAGCGGCATGCGCGCAAGATCATCGGCGAGATGAGCAAGCTCAAGGAACTGCGCGCACCGCGGATCGAGGGCGATATCCCGCGCCCCGAAATCATCGTCAATCCGCGCATGGACCTCGCGGCCGACCTTGGAGTGACGACCGCGGCGCTCAGCCAGACGATCCGAATCGCGACGCTGGGTGACATCGACCAGAATGCAGCGAAATTCTCGCTGTCCGATCGTCAGATCCCGATCCGCGTTCTGCTTTCGGAGCAATCGCGGCGCAGTCTTGCGACGCTCGAAAATCTGCCGGTGCCGACGACGCGCGGGACGACGGTGCCGCTGAAGGCGGTGGCCGAGATCAGCTTCGGCGCCGGACCGACCGAACTTCGTCGATACAATCAGACGCGCCGCGTCGTCATCGGCGCTGACCTCGCGCCGGGCCTCGTGACGGGCGATGCACAGAAGAAGATCGACCAGCTGCCCGCGGTCAAGAATATGCCGCAGGGCATTCGCAAGGTCGTGCAGGGCGACGCCAAATGGCAAGCCGAGCTGATCCAGAACTTCCTGATCGCGGTTGTTTCGGGGCTTCTGCTAGTCTTTGCGACGCTGGTGCTGCTCTATCGCCGCTTCGTGTCGCCGCTGGTGAACATGTCGTCGCTGCTGCTCGCGCCGCTGGGCGGGCTGATAGGCCTGCTGGTGACCGGCATGGAGATCTCGATGCCGGTGTTCATCGGCCTGCTGATGTTGTTCGGCATCGTCGCCAAAAACTCGATCCTTCTCGTCGACTTCGCGCTGGAGGAAATGGACAAGGGCATACCCAAGCACGCGGCGCTGATCGACGCCGGCCACAAACGCGCCCAGCCGATCGTCATGACCACGGTCGCGATGGTCGCGGGCATGGTGCCGACTGCGATTTCGCTGTCGGGTGACGGGGCGTGGCGGGCGCCGATGGGCGTCGTCGTGATCGGCGGACTGATCCTGTCGACGCTGCTGACGCTGCTGATCGTGCCCGCGGGCTTCAGCTTGGCCGACAGCATCGAAAAGCGTCTCGGCCGCTTCTTCTCGCGCAACCTTCTGACCTATCAGCCGGGCGACGACACGAAGCCGCATGACGCACCGGCGCCGCATCCGGCCGAGTGACCGGGCGCGGCCTGCGCCGCGCCGGTTGCAACCTTTGCCCGGCTTCGCCATTGAGTCGGCATGAGCGATAGCGTTTCAACCCGGACCGATACCGGACGCGCCCACCCCCCCCAATTGAACCGGGGAGTGGGTGTTGCCGTTCCGACCGGTGGGCTCAATGTCCGCATTGTCGCGACGGGCATGCTGGTCGTGATGGCGATCGTCTTTGTCAGCGCCAAATATTTTCAGGACGTTCACCCCGCCGTTGGATTCGTTCGCGCCTTTGCCGAGGCGGCGATGGTCGGCGGGCTGGCCGACTGGTTCGCGGTGACCGCGCTGTTCCGCCATCCGATGGGGCTGCCCATCCCCCACACCGCCATCATCCCGCGCAACAAGAACCGCATCGGCGACACGCTCGCGCGTTTCCTGCTCACCAATTTCCTGTTGCCGCGCCTGATCGCGCGCAAGATGCAGACGCTCGACGTCGCGGGCGCTGTCGGCAGCTTCCTGTCGCAGCCTGCCGAGGGTGGCGGGCGGCTCAAGCTCGGCGCCTCCCGGATCATCGCCGACGCGCTCGGCGCGCTCGATCAGCAGCGCCTCGGCGGCATGGTCAAATCGGCGATCGCCGACCGCCTGCGCGAACTCGACGTCGCGCCCTTGCTGGGACAGGCTTTGCAGGCCGCATTAGCCGAGGGGAGGCACCAGCCGCTGCTCGACGCCATGGTCAAATGGGGGTCCAAGACGCTCGAACTCAACGAGCATCTGATCCACCAGATGGTGCATGATAATTCGAATGCCATCGTGCGTTTCACCGGCCTCGACGAAAGCATCTCCAACCGCATCGTTGCAGGGCTGGGCAAGCTGCTCAGCGAGATGGCGGTCGACGAAACACATCCGCTGCGCATCCGCGTAGAGGAAGGCCTCGCCAAGATGGCGCTCGACCTCCAGCACGACCCCGAGGTGCAGGCGAAGGTCGCCAAGGTTCGCGACGAGCTGCTGGAAAACAAGGCGGTCAAGCGCTGGCTCGACGGCCTTTGGGAACAGGGGCGCAGCGCGCTGCTCAGGGCGGCGCGCAACCCCGACACGCTGCTGGCAGGGCGGATCGGCGAATTGGTGACGCAGTTTGGTGCGATGCTCGGTGAGGATGTGGCCATCAAGCGTACGCTCAACCGTTACGCGCGCCGAGCGGTGGTCGGCATGGTCGACAGCTATGGTGAAACCGCGCTCAGGCTGGTGTCCGACACGATCCGCGGCTGGGATGCCAAGACGATCACCGACCGGCTGGAAAATGCTGTCGGCGACGATCTGCAATATATCCGTATCAACGGCACGTTGGTCGGCGGGCTGGTGGGCGTGCTGATCCACACGGTGGATGTGCTGATCTAGCCGCTGGCGGCAAGCCCTTCGCGAAACGTGGGATAGCGCGGCGTCCAGCCGAGCAACCGCTTCGCCTTGCCGTTCGCGACGCGCCGGTTCTCTGCGTAGAAAGAGCGCGCGGCGAGCGACAATCCCGCGTCTTGGAGCGATTGCAACGGTGGCAACGGCGCGCCGAGCCTCACGCAGCCCCATTCGACCAGCCGGTTCTGATGGCACGGCTCGTCGTCGGCGAGATTATAGACGCCCGCTGTTCCCCGAAACGAGGCGATGACCCCGCCCGCGATATCGTCGATATGGATGCGGCTGAACACCTGTTGCGGCAGATCGATGCGATGTGCGGATCCCGAGCGGATGCGGTCGAGGATCGAGCGGCCGGGGCCGTAGATGCCGGGCAGGCGAAAGACCCGCATGTCACCGCGCAAGGTAGCCCAGGCTGCGTCGGCGGCGTTGCGGTCGGGGCGGCGGCCCCTGATCGGGGCGCTTTCGTCGACCCACGCGCCGCCCGCGTCGCCATACACGCCGGTCGAGGAGAGATAGCCCGTCCATCGCGCGGGGGAGAGGGCGATGGCCTCGCCATAGCGGGCGAGTACCGGATCGGCGCCCTCTACCGGCGGAACCGACGACAGGATATGTGTCGCGTCGCGCAGCGCGATCAGCACGGCGGTCTCGTCGGCAAAGGCGATACTGTCGCCGCGCCCGTCCTGCGTCGTCCCGATCACCTCCCAACCGCGTGCGCGGAGGCGCCCCGCGAGGTGGCTCGCGGCATAGCCCAATCCGAAAATCAGCATGTTCGCCATCGCGCGCCTTATTGCGCGTCGCGCGCGCGATGCCTAGATCGATCGCATGACCGACGCTTCTTCGACACCCGCCATCCCCGTCACCATCCACCGCGGCGACTATCGCCCGCCCGAATGGCAGGTTCCCGACATCGCACTCGATTTCGCGCTGGGGATAGACGAGACTAAGGTCGGCGCGGCGCTGTCGGTCGTGCGCCATGCCGAGGCGCCGGTGCCACTGGTGCTGCGCGGCGACGGGCTGACGCCCGCGGCGGTGCGCGTCGATGGCGAAGGGTGGAATGACTGGCGGATGGACGGGTCTGACCTGGTCGTCGATCTCGGCGACCGGACGGCGGCGACGGTCGAGGTCGATACCGTCATCGACCCTGCGTCGAACACCCAGCTCATGGGGCTCTACGCCTCGAACGGAATGCTCTGCACCCAGTGCGAGGCCGAGGGCTTCCGTCGCATCACCTTTCACCCCGACCGGCCCGATGTGCTGAGCCGCTACAAGGTGCGCATGGCCGGTGACAAGGCGCAGTTCCCGATCCTGCTGTCGAACGGCAACTGCATCGCCAAGGGCGAGGATGGCAGCGACCATTGGGCCCTGTGGGAAGACCCCTGGCCGAAGCCCTCCTATCTGTTCGCGCTCGTCGCCGGCGATCTCGTCGTCAACCGCGACGAGTTCGTCACCATGTCGGGGCGCAAGGTTGAGCTCGGCATCTGGGTGCGCGACGGCGACCTCGATCGCACCGGGCATGCCATGAAGGCGCTGAAGGACAGCATGGCATGGGACGAGCGCGTCTATGGCCGCGAATATGACCTCGACCTGTTCAACATCGTTGCGGTCAGCGATTTCAACATGGGGGCGATGGAGAACAAGGG
>CAUUIU010000253.1:0-4987 GCA_963545025.1 uncultured Sphingopyxis sp.
GGATAAGGCTGCATCCGCTCGGCATTGCGCGCCACGATCTCGGCTGTGGGACATGACGACGAACGAAAAGCTCGACAAGGACCGCTTCCGCCGCGATCTCGGCGGCGAAGTCGAAGCCTATCAGGAAGTCGCGCGCCGGCTCGGCCTGCTGCCCGAGGGCGGCGAGAATGCCGTGCTCGACCTCGAAAGCCACCGGAAGAAAAAGGGCAGCTGAGGCCCGTATCCCGGCGGAAGCCGGGATCCCGCTAGCACGAGAAACGGACCCCAGCCTTCGCCGGGGTTCTCATTTCCGGTGCCTCAAATATTGATGCTCGTCGGGATCAAACTCGGCTGCAGGTAAGGATAAGGCTGCATCCGCTCGGCATTGCGCGCCACGATCTCGGCTTCGACCCCGACCAGCGCCGCCTGGAACCAGGCAAGCGGCCCTTCGGCCCCGGTCACGCGCGGATCCTGGAACCACAAGGGATAGGGGAAGGCGTTGCTGCGATAGTCGCCAAGCGGGCGGTAATGCACCGATCCCAGCAATTCGAGCACATTCAGTTGTTCGAGCGCCAGCGCCATCGGCGGCATCATCGCGAGCCAGCCGGCCTTGTCCTGACCGCGCTGCGCCGTCGGCGCCGCCTGCCAGCCCGCGCCGGTGACCGCGGGCGCGAACGCCATGATGTCCTTCTGCGGGAAATTGACCGCGGCATGCTGCGCGCTCGCGGTGAACATCACCATCGTGCAGATGTCGGCAAGCTGGCTGCGGGTCGTCACCGGGCCGAAGCCCTTGACCTTCGCCTCGCCCGCAAGGCACGTCGCCCAGGCGGCGAGCTCGGTGTCGCTGGTCACGTCGGCGTCGCTCGCATAATAGAGATCGATATATTGCCGCGCCCATTCGCGGATCGCGTTCCACACGAGCAGAGCGTCGTCGCGATAGGGATAGTCGGCAAGCGTGGAATCGACGCCGACGCCGCGCGCCGTAAGATCGGCGGGGAGCATTTTGGCGTAGAAGTCGAAGGCGAGCCGGGCATCGACCGCTGCCGCCTGGCTCGACACGATCGTGCCGGCGAAAATATGGTCGATCGGGCCACCCGCCGCGATCAGCGATGTCGCCGCCTGATCGTTGATGAACAAGGTGCCTTCGAAATGCGGGACCAGCAGCGCCCACACCGGATGCACCTCGGCAAGGTGGCGATGCGTCGCGACCGCGAAGGCCTCGATCACCAGATGGGTGCGACCGAGATGGGCGAACAGCTCGTGATAATTGCCGTCGGCGACCTGCACGACAAACTTTGCCATCTCCCAGCCCCAGATCTTGTCTGTGATATCGGTGGGTGTGAAGATTGGCCAATAGACGGGGTCCTGCCCGCACTGGATCGCGACCGGCACCAGCGACGACGCGCCCGGCGGCACTGCGAACAGCGCGATCGGCTGCCAGGCATATTTCGCCTCGGTGCCATAGGTGCCGGGATCGAGCACCGCGAGATCGGTGTAATCGAGCAGGAACAGCCGCTCGTCGGCGAGCGCGGCGGCGAGCGTGTCGCCGTTCACCACCGCCTGATACTTGCTTTCGCTGAGCGGGAAATTGGTGGGCAGTGCGTCGCCGACCGCGGCAATCAGCATATTGTTCGGCCCCTGCACGCGCAGGCGGGCGAACTCGGCGTCATCCTGGAACATATAGGCGACACCCGGAACCGGCAGCGTCGCGAACAGCGCGCGATAGGCTTCGATGCTGCGCGGCGTGCTGCTGCCGAGCCCGGCGACTTCGGCTTCGTCGACCTTCATCAATTCCTCAAGCCGCTCGCGATATCCCTTGAGCAGCGCGACATGAATATCGCGTTCGGCCGCCGCGACGGCATTTTCGACGTCGCCGACGACGCGTTCGAAGATATTGCCGCCGCCATGGGCGCCATGCTCGATCGCGATCTTGGCGGTCGACGCCTCGATTGCGTCGCATTCGGCGAGTGCGGCTTCATAGTCGGCGCGGGGCGTGTCGAGTTCGCCCTTGTCGACGCCGCCAAGCTTCACGGTCAGCGCGTTGCGCACGATCGCGAGGCCGACGCCGATCAGGATCGCGAACCAGGCAATCGTCGGCTCGTCATTCTTGGGCACGTCGGTCGCGAGCGGGACGCCAGGCAGCGTCGGAATATCGGTCGTCCATACATAGACGGTCTGCGTCGCAGTCAGCTGCGCGGCGCGCGCGGCCTGCTCGGCGGGCGTGTCCTGCTGCGGCAGCGTCGGCGTCGCGGGCGGCATCGGCGATGCCGCGGCAGGGGCCGACGTGCCGGTGATAGGTGCGGAATAGGACATGCGCTTGGCTCCTTGGACGCGGTTGCGAACTTCGGCTGCGGCGTGCCCGAACATGGTTAAGAATTTGTAATGGTGCTGTTACGCGAACGGCCCTATCGATCTGAAATGCCTCATTTTGGATGCTTAACCGTTACTTTACACACGCTTGTTACCTCCCCCTTATGACGGGGGTCTATCACTGGCTGCGGCAACGCTTTTTTCCGCCGATTCCGGACGCGATCCGGGACGATGTCGCGCTGCTGCGTGCCAACCGCGTCGAAACGCTGACCCCGATGCTGTTCCTGATGCTCGCCGCGACGACGCCGACCGCGATCTACGCCGGTGTCGAAAGCGTGCACCCGGTCGTGCGCATCGGTTTTCCGATCATCCTCGCTGCCGCCTGCCTGATGGGCGTCCTCGTCCTGTGGCGCAATCGCGGCCGGTCGATGAGCCCGCGCCGCGCGCGCCGGATGATCGTCGAATCGACCTGGCTTTCGGGAACGATGGGCGCGATGTGCAGCATCTGGACCGTGCTCAACTGGCTTGCCGCGCCGCCCGCGACGCACAGCTATTATGCGATGATCATGGCGATGGGCTCGCTCGCGACCGCCTATTGCCTTTCGTCGATCCGCTTTGCGACCTTCGTCAATCTCAGCATCGGCCTTGTCCCGATTTCGATCCTGATGCTGACGTCGGGCCACCCCGCGGAAATTGCCGCCGGAACCAGCTTGGTGGTCGCGACCCTGTTCCTGCTGCGCATGATCCTGCAACAGCATGACCAGCTGGTCGACCTGCTCGAACTGCAGCGCCAGATGCGCGATCTTGCCCACACCGATCCGCTGACCGGCCTCGCCAACCGCCGCGATTTCGATACGCGGCTCGACGAGGAAATCGCGGCGGCCGGTCCCGACAGCCACTTCGCCATCGCGCTTCTCGACCTCGACGGCTTCAAGCCGATCAACGACCGGCACGGCCATGCCGTCGGTGACCTTTTGCTCTGCGAAGTCGCGGCGCGCCTCCGCCGCGCATGCGGCGATCATGCGATGGTCGCGCGGCAGGGCGGCGACGAATTCGCCGTCCTCGCGCCCGCGGGTTCGCCCCTGCTGTCGACCTCGCTCGCCGATCATCTCCTGTCGGCGCTCGCCGCGCCTTATCAGGTTGGCGGGATCAATGTTCATGTCGGCGCCAGTATCGGTGTCGCGACCTGGCCCGACCATGGCACGACCGCGCGAAAATTGTGCGAACTCGCCGACCGGGCGCTCTATGCGGCCAAGGCCGTTGATCAGGACCACACGTCGCTGGTCGAAATGAGCGAGCATCGGGCCTGAGCCGGGTTGACCGCCCAAAGGGCGGTCGTCACACGGGTCGTATGACCATCTCGATCGTCCGGCGCGCTTCGACCGCCCTTTCGCCCCTCGTTCTTCTCGCCGTCGCTGCCGCTCCCGCCTATGCGTGGGAACCCGCGGCGAAGACCGCGCCGGCGGTCGGCGCCGCCAATCCGCAGAGCGACGCCGCCAAGGCCTGGAACTTCGCCGCCAGCGACGTGCCCGTCGATCCGAACATCATCTTCGGCGTGCTGCCCAACGGCATGAAATATGCGCTGCTCAAGAACAGCACACCCAAGGACAGCGTCGTGCTCCGCATGCGCTTCGATGTCGGCAGCTTTGCCGAGGCTGACGACCAGCGCGGCCTTGCCCATTTCCTCGAACATATGGCGTTCAACGGGTCAAAGGGCGTGCCCGAGGGCGAGATGATCAAGCTGCTTGAACGCAAGGGCCTTGCCTTCGGCGCCGACACCAACGCGTCGACCGGCTTCGACGAGACAGTGTACAAGCTCGACCTGCCCAATGCGTCGGACGATCTGATCGACACTGGGCTGATGCTGATGCGCGAAACCGCCGGCGAGCTGACGATCGATCCCGCCGCGGTCGACCGCGAGCGCGGGATCATCCTGTCCGAACGCCGCGCGCGCGACACCTATCAGCTGCGCAACCTGATCGATCAGCTCGATTTCCAGATGCAGGGGATGACGGTCGCAAACCGCATCCCGGTCGGCACCGAAGAGGTGATCAAGACCGCGCCCGCCGCGCGATTGCGTGATCTCTACGATCGCTATTACCGCCCCGAGCGCGCGACGCTCGTGATGGTCGGCGACTTCGATCCGGCGGCGGTCGAGGCGAAAATCAAGGCACGCTTCGCCGACTGGAAGGGCCGCGGCCCCGCCGGCGTCGACCCCGACATCGGCAATGTCGATTACAAGCGCCCGCCCGCCGCCGACGATTTCATCGATCCGGCGATCCAGGATTCGGTCAATTTCACGAGCTTCAAGCCCTTTGTCGATGAGCCCGATAGCAAGGCGAAGCGCGCGCGCACCCTGGCGGAAGAGATTGGCGAGTCGATCGTCAGCCGCCGCCTCGCCAAAATCGCGCTGAACGAGGATTCGCCGATCCTCGCCGGCTATCTCAGCGACGCCGCCGGCTGGAAGGTCTTCGACCAGGTCACCGTCGGCGCAGTCGCCAAGGAAGGCGCGTGGAAAGAGGCGCTGGCGCTGATCGAACAGGAACAGCGCCGCGCCATCCAGCATGGCTTCACGCAGGCCGAGGTCGACGAACAGCTCGCCAACCGCCGCACCGCGCTCAAAAATGCCGTCGCTGGCGTCACGACGCGGCGCAGCGACGGCCTCGCCGAAACGATCACCGCCGCCGCCAAGGGCGAT
>CAUUIU010000254.1:0-4974 GCA_963545025.1 uncultured Sphingopyxis sp.
GGGCAGGCGCGCTGATCAGGCAAGAGCGATCTAGGGGCGGCCGGGTGGGGGAGGTAGCGCCGGAAAGTGAGAGCCTGCCTCTCATCCGGTAAACCGCCGCGACACGAACGGTCCCTTGACGTCCGGCGCCGGCATATTAGTTTAGATTATGATCAGCATCTAATCTATTCGGCACCGAAGGAGCCAAAAATCATGACCAACGCCGTCATTGCGGGATATGCCCGCACCCCGTTTCATTTCTCGCGCAAGGGGCTGCTCAAGGACAGCCGCCCCGACGATCTGGCCGCTCTCGCGATCCGCGCGCTGGTCGATCGCAGCGGGCTCGATCCGATATTGATCGAGGATGTACTGCTCGGCTGCGCCTATCCCGAGGCGGCGCAGGGCAATAATATCGCGCGCATTGCCTCGCTGCTCGCCGGCCTTCCCCAGGAACTTGGCGGCGGCACGGTCAATCGCTTCTGCGGTTCGTCGATGTACGCGATCCATATCGCCGCCGGGCAGATCGCGATCGGCGCTGGCGAAGCCTTCATCGCCGGCGGCGTCGAAAGCATGACAATGGTGCCGCAGGGCGGCTTCAACTTCTCGCCCAATCCGCGCTTTCCCTTCCACGGCGAGCCGGGCACCGATCAGGTCGTTGAAGCCTATATCGCCATGGGGCAAACGGCGGAAAATGTCGCCGCGCGCTACAATATCTCCCGCGCCGAGCAGGACCAGCTCGCCGTCGAATCGCATGCCAAGGCAGCCGAGGCGCGTGCGACCGGCTTGCTGGCCGACGAGATTGTGCCGGTCTTGCTGCCCGACGGCACGGTCGTCGATCAGGACGGCTGCATTCGTCCGGGCACATCGCTTGAAGTGCTGACGGGCCTGAAGCCGGCGTTTCGCGAGGATGGCCTCGTCACCGCCGGAACCTCGTCGCCGCTCACCGACGGCGCGGTCGCGACGCTGGTGACGTCCGAGGAATTTGCCGCGAAACACGGCCTCGACATCCTCGCGCGCATCCGCTCGACTGCGGTTGCCGGGGTCGAACCCGAATATATGGGCATCGGTCCCGTGCCCGCGACGCGCAAGGCGCTGGCGCGCGCCGGCCTGACGGTCGGCGACCTCGACGTCGTCGAGCTCAACGAAGCCTTCGGCAGCCAGGCGCTCGCCTGCATGAACGAGCTCGAAATCCCGCGCGACATCGTCAATATCGACGGCGGCGCGCTGGCACTCGGCCATCCGCTCGGCGCCACCGGCGCGCGCATCACCGCCAAGGCCGCGCAGATATTGCGGCGCAACGGCGGCCGATACGCGCTCGCCACGCAATGTATCGGCGGCGGCCAGGGAATCGCGACGATCCTCGAAGCCGTGTGAGCCGAAAAGGGAGAGGAAGATGCGAGTCAGCCGGGAGGAAGCGGCGCGAAGCCGGAAAAAGGTCGTCGAGGCCGCCGGACGCCAGTTCCGCGAACATGGCTATGACGGCGTCGGCATCGCCGGCCTGATGGAAGCCGCGGGGCGCACGCCCGGCGGCTTCTACAAGCAGTTCGACGACAAGGAGGCGCTGATCGTCGAGGCCACGGCGCAGGCGCTTGCCGACAATCGCGATGCTTGGGACGAGGCGATGACAGCGGCGCCGGTCGATCCGGTCGCCGCGCTGCGCGACTGGTATCTGTCCGACGCACATCTTCGTCACTCCGCCCGCGGCTGTGCCTTTGCCACGCTCGCCGCCGAGGCCCCGCGTCATACGGCGGCGCTTGGGGACGCTTTCGAACAGGGGATCGAGGCGTCGATTGCGCTGCTTTCGGATCGCTCGCCGGCAGGCGGCCGGGAGGCCGCGCTTCGGACTATCGCGCAGATGGTCGGAACGCTCATTCTTGCCCGGGCGGTCCAAACGCCCGAACTCGCGACCGAAATTCTGGCGAGCGGCCGACGCGGCTAATCGAAAAATTCGATCAAAGCGCCGCAGAATTTCACTTTTCGCACTGCAACATATGTGGCTAGGGGAGCGCTCCAACAACAAAGGAGCTCTCCCCAATGTCCGTTCTCAACACGACCATCAAACCCTTCAACGCCACCGCTTACAAGGACGGCAAGTTCGTCGATGTCAGCGACGAGAGCGTCAAGGGCAAGTGGGCGGTCTTCTTCTTCTACCCCGCCGACTTCACCTTCGTCTGCCCGACCGAGCTCGAAGATCTAGCCGACATCTACCCGACGCTCCAGAAGATGGACGTCGAGGTCTATGCCGTGTCGACCGACACGCATTTCAGCCACAAGGCCTGGCACGACACCTCGCCCGCGATCGGCAAGATCAACTATTATATGGTTGGCGACCAGAACCACGTGATCTCGAACAATTTCGACGTTCTGCGTCCGGGCGTCGGCCTGGCCGACCGCGGCACCTTCGTCCTTGATCCCAACGGCGAAATCCAGCTGCTCGAAATCACGCCCGAGGGTGTGGGCCGCAACGCCGCTGAACTGCTGCGCAAGATCAAGGCGCTGCAGTACTGGGTCAGCCACCCGGGCGAAGTCTGCCCCGCGAAGTGGGAAGAGGGCGCCGAAACGCTCGCTCCCTCGCTCGACCTCGTCGGCAAGATCTAAAGCATAACGGTCCGTGTGTCCCCGCGAAGGCGGGGCGCACGTCTACCTGACACTCGTCATTGCGAGCGAAGCGAAGCAATCCAGAGCGGGTTTGCGCCACTCTGGATTGCCGCGTCGCTTCGTTCCTCGCAATGACGATCCAAATTTAACAGGAACTCTCCCCATGCTCGACGCCAATCTGAAGCAGCAGCTTCAAGGCCTTCTCACGAACCTTCGTGAACCGATCGAACTCTTGTCGTCGCTCGACGACAGCCCGAAGTCGGCCGAGCTCGAGAGCCTGCTCGACGAAATCGCCGCGCTGTCGGACAAGGTCAGCGTGACCCAGGCCGACGACGATGCGCGCCGCCCGAGTTTCCTGATCCGCCGCGCCAGCGATGCAGCGGTCGCCGTCCGCTTCGCCGGCATCCCGCTCGGCCATGAATTCACCTCGCTCGTCCTCGCGCTGCTGCAGGTCGGGGGCCATCCCCCCAAGACCGCGCCCGAGGTGATCGAGCAGATCGCCGCGCTCGACGGTGATTTCCACTTCGAAACCTATTTCTCGCTGTCGTGCCAGAATTGCCCTGACATCGTGCAGGCGCTCAACCTGATGAGCGTGGTCAACCCGCGCATCACTCACACCGCGATCGACGGCGGGCTGTTCCAGGCCGAGGTCGAGCAGCGCAAGATCATGGCGGTGCCGACGATCTTCCTGAACGGCGAGAATTTCGGCCAGGGCCGCATGGAGCTCGAACAGATACTTACCAAGCTAGACAGCGGCGCCGAGGCCAAGGCCGCCGAGAAGATTGCCGGCAAGGACGCGTTCGACGTGCTTGTCGTCGGCGGCGGCCCCGCGGGCGCCGCGGCCGCCATCTATGCCGCGCGCAAGGGCATCCGCACCGGCATCGCCGCCGAGCGCTTCGGCGGGCAGGTGCTCGACACGATGGCGATCGAAAATTTCATCTCGGTCCAGCACACCGAAGGGCCGAAGCTCGTCGCGCAGCTCGAACAGCACGTCAAAGACTATGACGTCGACGTCATGAACCTGCAGCGCGCCGAAAAGCTGATCCCGGCTAGGCAAGAGGGCGGCCTGCACGAGGTGAAGCTCGCGAGCGGCGCGTCCCTGAAGGCGCGCACCGTCATCCTTTCGACCGGCGCGCGCTGGCGCCAGCTCGGCGTACCGGGCGAGGACGCGTATCGCAACAAGGGCGTGGCTTACTGCCCACACTGCGACGGCCCGCTCTACAAGGGCAAGCGCGTCGCGGTGATCGGCGGCGGCAACTCGGGCGTCGAGGCGGCGATCGACCTCGCGGGGTTGGTCGCGCACGTCACCTTGATCGAGTATGATAGCGAATTGCGCGCCGACGCGGTGCTCCAGCGCAAGCTTGCAAGTCTGCCCAACGTCAAGATCATCACTTCGGCGCTGACCACCGAAGTGCTGGGCGACGGCGAGAAGGTGACGGGGCTTTCGTACAAGGACCGCAACAAGGACGAACTGCACCAGGTCGAACTCGAAGGCATCTTCGTCCAGATCGGTCTCGTCCCCAACACCGAATGGCTGAAGGACAGCGTCACTTTGTCGCGCCACGGCGAGATCGAGGTCGATCATCGTGGCGAGACGAGCCAGCCCGGCATCTTCGCCGCGGGTGACTGCACGACGGTGCCGTACAAACAGATCGTCATCGCGATGGGCGAGGGGTCAAAGGCGGCGCTGTCGGCGTTCGACTATATGATCCGCCTGCCGGTTGAGATCGAAGCCGAAGCGGCGTAAATCCAAATCCTTCCTGTGCCGCAGGCATGGGGAGGGGGACCGCCCGCAGAGCGGGTGGTGGAGGGGCCGCGACCTCGCGCCATGGCCCCTCCGTCAGCGCTTCGCGCTGCCACCTCCCCATGGCTTCGCCACGGGGAGGATCGCTAGCCCGCCATCATCGCAAACCGCTTGGGCGGCACCCCGACATGCCGCGCGAACGCGGTGCTGAACGCACTCGCCGACCCGTAACCGACCCGCTCGGCGATCTCCTCCAGCTTGCCGGCCTTCCGGCGGAGCAAATCCTTGGCGAGGCTCATCCGCCAGCCCATCAGATATTCCATCGGCGGCATGCCGACGGTGCGCGCGAAGCGGTCGAAGAAGGCCGAGCGCGACAACGCCGCCTCTTTCGCGAGCAAGGGCACGTTCCACGCGCGCTCGGGCTCGGCGTGCATCCGCCGGATTGCCGCGGCGACCCGCGCGTCGCCCAGCCCGCGAAGCAGCCCCGGCGGCGCTTCCTCGCCCTGCGTCGACCGCAGCGCCTCGACGATCAGCACCTCGACAAGCCGCGCCAGCACCAGATCGCGTCCCGCGCGCGCCGCGCCCGATTCCTCGCGGATCATCTGCACCTGTCTCTTATACACATCTGACGCTGCCGACGAAGCTAGAAGTGT
>CAUUIU010000255.1:0-4971 GCA_963545025.1 uncultured Sphingopyxis sp.
CGTCGAGGATCAGGTTGCAGGTCGTGCCATCTTCGACACCCCAGTCGAAAATGCGGCCGACATAGTCCCAATAATCGGCGAGGCTTTCGCCCTTCACCGCGAACACCGGCACGCCCGTCGCGGCGATCGCGGCGGCGGCGTGGTCCTGGGTCGAGAAGATGTTGCACGTTGCCCAGCGGACTTCAGCGCCGAGCGCGGTCAGCGTCTCGATCAGCACTGCGGTCTGGATCGTCATGTGCAGCGACCCGACGATCTTCGCGCCCTTCAGCGGCTGCGCCGCGCCGAACTCGCTGCGCAGCGCCATCAGGCCCGGCATTTCGGTTTCGGCGATGTTGATTTCCTTGCGACCGAAATCGGCAAGGCCGATGTCGGCAATCACATAATCACGGGTATCGGCGGCGAGAGTGGCCACGGCTTAGTCTCCTGTAGGCAAGTCCGGTCGCAGGCGAGCGACCACGAAATTATGTTGCGCGCCCTAGCTCAAAGCGCGCTTCCGATCAAATATAAACTTTTCTTTATATCGCACCGATCGCACCATCCGTCGGCACGGCCATTTTGCGAATCGCGCGCGCAAAATGCGCGGCCCCGCGAAAATAATTTTCGCGCGCTTCAATTGTGACAATCGGCGCAGCCCTATTGTGACATGGAGTCGCAAAAGCCAAGATTTTGAAAAATCTGACTTATAATGCGCCTTGCGAGTAGCTTAATTCGTCTTTGTGACACGAGTGTTACAAAGGCCCCGAAACATTGACAATTTTTCGAATGCGCGAGAAAATCGTCCAAAGTTTCGGGGAGATACCTAGATGAAAAAAATATTGCTGCCGCTTATCGCACTGGCCTTTTCAAGCCCTGTCGCCGCGCAATCGATCGTCGTCGTTACTGCGCCGCAGGTCGATGAGTCGGTGCTGCCGGTCGCCTATGCCGAACTCAAGGCCGGCGAGAATGAGGCCGCCGTCGAAAAGCTGACCGGTGAAAGCCGGCTCGACGCACGCGACCCGTCGCGGCTGATCAATCTCGGCACCGCTTATGCGCGCCTTGGCCGCACCGCCGAAGCCGCCGCCGCCTATGACTCGGCAATCGGCAGTCCGATCCGCTACGATCTCGAACTCGCCGACGGCCGCTACATGGATTCGCGCTGGGCCGCCCGCACCGCGCGCGCCAATCTCGACACCGGTCGTCCGCTGCTCGCGCTCAAGTAAAATCCGGCCCTAGGCTTCGCCGCCTTCGGTCGTCAGCAAGCGGGCGTCCACTCCCGCTTCGGCAAACGCCGCCTGCCATCGTTCGGCGGGCGGCGTTTCGAACAACAGGCCGTCGCTGCCCGGCGTGACATGCCAGCCGTGGCGTACCATTTCCTCTTCGAGCTGCCCCGGCGACCAGCCGGCATAGCCCAGCGCGACCAGCCAGCGCGACGGCCCGCGACCTTCGCCGATCGCACGCAAGATGTCGTGCGAGCTCGATATCATCCAGCGGTCGGCGACCTGCACCGCCCCCTCGCCGCCCCAATCGGCGCTGTGCAGCACGAAACCGCGCGTCGGCTCGACCGGCCCGCCCAGAAAGACGGGCTCCGTCAGCGCCACACCGTCATGCGCGATCTCGAGCTGGTCGAGCACCGCGCCGACCGTCATGCCCCCGATCGGGTCGGCGATGCCGATTCCCATCGCGCCTTCCTCGTCATGGCTGATCATCGCGATCACCGAATGCTCGAAGCGCGGATCGCCGATACCGGGGAGCGCCAGCAGCAACTGGCCGGTGAACCAGGGTGGGGCCGTGTCCATAGGCATATAATGCCGCGACCGGCCAAAAGGGTCCAGCACCTTATCCTCTTTCGCGAACGACAACTTGACTTGAAGCCACCCCGCCCCAATGTCGCGTCCGACAGAAATCCCCTCCACGAAAGGATGCCCACCATGACGATCCAGCCCGGCGACAAGCTGCCCGAATCGACCTTTGTGAAGGTCACCGAAAGCGGCCCCGAACAGGTCAGCACCGCCGATTATTTCAAGGGCCGCAAGGTCGCGCTCTTCTCGGTTCCCGGCGCCTTCACCCCGACCTGCTCGGCCAAGCATCTGCCGGGCTTTGTCGACAAGGCCGAAGAGCTGAAAGCCAAGGGCGTCGACGAAATCGTCTGCACCGCGGTCAATGACGCCTTCGTCATGGGCGCCTGGGGCAAGAGCGCCGGCGCCGGCGAAACCGTCACCATGCTCGCCGATGGCAATGGCGCCTTCGCCGAAGCGGTCGGCCTGACGATGGACGGCACCGCCTTCGGCATGGGCAAGCGCGGCCAGCGTTTCTCGATGATCGTCAACGACGGCGTCGTCGAACAGCTCAACGTCGAAGCGCCCGGCGAATTCAAGGTGTCGAGCGCCGACCATATGCTCGAGCAGCTGTAAAATCCCAAGGGGGCGGTCCCGTCCTGGGTCCGCCCTCCATTCCTTCGTCACCCCGGACTTGATCCGGGGTCCACGGCCGAGCACGGCGTCGCATGGAGGCCGGATCAAGTCCGGCATGACGGGTAAGGGGCACCCCCCTTCCCTTTTGTCATATTTTCGTGCAACAGCGACGCGATGACAGCCAACTCATCGCAAGAAACCACCGATCCCACCGCCCTCGTTGAAGGGATCATCACCGAGCTGCAGGACCGGTTCCGCACCTCGGTTTCCAATCTCAAATCAGCCATCGCCGCCTATGTCCGCGACCGCACGCTGCCGCCCGCCGACGCCGCCGCGGCCGGGCTGTTCGACTATCCGGCGATCCGCCTGACCACGACGGGCGAGCAGCGCGAAGGGCAGAAGGGCCACAACCTCGCCTTCGGCCGCTTCGAGCGCGCGGGCGAGTTCGTCACCACCGTGACGCGCCCCGACCTCTTCGCCGATTATCTGCGCGAACAGCTCACCCTCCTCGCGCGCCATTATGACATCAGTCTCGAGGTCACGCGCACCGGGCAGCAGATCCCCTTCCCTTATGTGCTCGACGCCAGCGACGGCTCGGACATGGGCGGCGTGACCCCACTCGAACTCGCGCGCCACTTCCCGACCACCGAGCTTGCCGACATCGGCGACGAGCTTGCCGACGGCCTGTTCGGCGCCGACCCCGCCGCGTCGCAGCCGCTCGCGCTGTTCGACGCGCTGCGCACCGACTTCAGCCTCGCGCGCCTCCGCCATTACACCGGCACTGCACCCGAGCATTTCCAGCGCTATATCCTCTTCACCAACTACCACCGCTACGTCGACGAATTCGTCGCCTGGGCGGGCGCGCAGGTCGGCCAGGGCCGCTACACCGCGCTCGCCGGCGCCGCCGGACTTTACGTCGACCAGCCGGGTGTCAACGCCAGCGCGCTCGTCGCCGACAGCGCGTGGCGACGGCACCAGATGCCCGCCTATCACCTCATCGCACCCGACGGCGGCGGCATCACCCTCGTCAACATCGGCGTCGGCCCGTCGAACGCGAAGACGATCTGCGACCATCTCGCGGTGCTGCGTCCCGAGGCGTGGCTGATGATCGGCCACTGCGGCGGGCTCCGCCCCAGCCAGCGGATCGGCGACTATGTGCTCGCCCACGCCTACCTCCGCGACGATCATATCCTCGACGCGGTGTTGCCGGTCGCCATCCCGATCCCGCCGATCGCCGAAGTGCAGGTGGCGCTCGCGACCGCCGCTGAAACGGTGTCGGGCGCGACCGGCGCCGACCTCAAAAAGCGCATGCGCACCGGCACCGTCGTCACCACCGACGACCGCAACTGGGAGCTGCGCTACACCGACTCGGCGCTCCGCTTCTCGCAGTCGCGCGCGATCGGCATCGACATGGAGTCTGCCACGATCGCCGCGCAGGGTTATCGCTTCCGCGTCCCTTACGGCACCCTGCTCTGCGTCAGCGACAAGCCGCTCCACGGCGAACTCAAGCTGCCCGGACAGGCGAACCGCTTCTACGAGGAAGCGATCGCCGCGCATCTCCAGATCGGCATTCGCGCGTGCGAGACAATGCGCGACGAGGGCGCCAAGCTCCACAGTCGCAAGCTGCGCGCGTTCAACGAGCCGCCGTTCCGTTGACGCTGTCGCGATCGGTCTTGGGCCGCGTCGCCATCGTCACCGGCGCGGCGAGCGGCATGGGCCGCGCGACCGCGCTGCTCCTCGCCAGCGAAGGCGCCAAAGTCGCGGTCACCGACCTCGACCTTGCCGCCTGCGAAGCAGTGGCAGCCGAGGCTGGCCCGAACGCCAAAGCCTTCGCGCTCGACGTCGCCGACGGCGAGGCGATCAAGCGGGTCGTCGCCGCCATCGCCGCGCGTTTCGGCGGCATCGACATCCTCATCAACAACGCGGGCGTCTCCAGCTTCGCCCCGCTCGACGCCAAGGACGAATATGAGGAGATCTGGCACCGCGCACTCGCGGTGATGCTCACCGCGCACCAGCGCATGGTCCGCGCGGCTTTGCCTTTCCTCCGCAAAAGTGACGCCGCGCGCATCGTCAACATCGCCTCGACCGAAGGCCTCGGCGCGACGCCGGGCGACACGCCCTATGTCGCGGCAAAGTCGGGCGTGGTCGGTCTCACCCGCGGCCTCGCAGTCGACCTCGGCAAGGACGGCATCACCGTCAACTGCATCTGCCCCGGCCCGATCCGCACCGGCATGACCGACAAGGTGCCCAACGAGGACAAGGCGGTCTTCGCACGACGCCGCACCGCGCTTCGCCGCTATGGCGAGCCCGAAGAGGTCGCGCATATGACGCTCAGCCTCGTGCTGCCCGCGGCGAGCTATATCACCGGCGCGGTGATCCCGGTGGACGGCGGACTGATGGCGCGGAATGCTTGAACGGCCCCTTAGGGGTGGCGAGCGGCCGTTCCCTATCCCAACTTCGTCATCCCGGACTTGATCCGGGATCCATGACGACGGTGCGGCTCTGGATCCCGGATCAAGTCCGGGATGACGATGGAGGGATATCCTCCCTGTCGCGCAGCGATGGGGAGGGGGACCGCCGC
>CAUUIU010000256.1:0-4950 GCA_963545025.1 uncultured Sphingopyxis sp.
ATGAAGCTGCCGGCGCGGCCGCGCGCGACGATCAGCCCGCGCTGGCGGGCGAGGTCATAGCCCTTGGTGACGGTGGTGAGGTCGATGCCGAGCCGCGCGGCCAAGTCGCGCTGCGGCGGCAGGCGGTCGCCTTGGCGGAGGGTCCCGCCGGTGACCGCCGCCGCTATGGCGGAGGCGACCGCCTTATATTTGGGGCCCGCCGCCTCGGCGATGTCGGGGAGCCAGATGTCAGCGTCCATTCCGTTCGTCCGCTTCCCTCGTTTCGCGGGCGTTGAGCTTCGCCCACAGCTGCTCGGTCCCCGATTCCTGCGCCTTGTTCACATATTGCGAGGCGACGAGCCAGCCCTTGATCGACCGCAGCGGCAGCACGCAACCGATCACCATGATCGGAATCGAAAAGACCAGATGGACCCACAGCGGCGGGCTGTACGCAATCTGCAACCACACGATAACGAAGGTCAGCGGAAAGGCGACTATACATTGCGAGAAAAAGGCTGGCCCGTCGTCAGGCGAAGCAAACTGGAAATTGAGCCCGCAATTCTCGCAGCGATCGGCAAGCTTCAGCCACGAACGGAACATATGGCCCTTGCCGCATTCGGGGCAGCGTCCGTTCCAGCCGGTCCAGAGGATCCAGCGCAGTTTTTCGTTTCCGGCATCTTCACGCATCGTCATTGCCTTTGCTTGATAGCATACAATGAGCCATACATAGTCGTGATTGCATGGAAGTCCATGACGCGAGATAGGAAAAATAAGTACATATATTTTATATATATGGCGAAAGTATAGAAATTACGCATGGATATTTCGACTAAATTTACCATGCACATATTCTTGCCAGCTCGATGAATGAGTCGCGCGGACGCGACTCCGCTCGCGCAGGTCATCTGGTAGGATGCTGAGGGAAATGGTGCCGCTTACAGGACTCGAACCTGTGACCCCATCATTACGAATGATGTGCTCTACCAACTGAGCTAAAGCGGCGCTCGGGCGGGCCGTTAGCAAGGCGCGGGGCATAGGGCAAGCGCGATTGGCGCCGCGCCGCGCTGCCGCGTGCCGCGCCATCATCGTTTACGCGCCCTTTACCAGTCCTGGTGCATGACATTTACGAATGTTTGCGACTGGGGATAGATGATGGACAGCATGCGCGGACTGCTTTCGGGCAGCCACGACCAGGAGGACGCGGCCATCGACGCTCCGCTGTCGGTCGGCGTCGACGAACGGCGGATGCAGGTGCGGGCCTATAATTACTGGGCCTCGCTGCTCGCCGACCGCGCTTATCCGTCGGTCGAGGATCTCGATCTTGAGGGCGCCGACTTCGGGCCGCATTCGGTGCTCCTCGATTTTACACAGGGTATCGAAAATCCTGCGATCGCCTTCCTCGGCGACCGGCTGCGCGAAGAATCGCAGATCGACGATGAGGACGTCCATTATATCGACCAGATCCCCGGCCGTTCGCTGCTGTCGCGGCTGACCGACCATTATCTGCAGATCATTGCCAACCGCGCGCCGATCGGCTTCGAGGCCGAGTTCGAAAATGATCGCGGCGTGACGATCATGTACCGCGGTATCTTGCTGCCTTTCTCGTCGGACGACGACACGATCGATTTCATAATGGGCGTGATCAACTGGAAAGAGGCCGCGCCCGCCGGTGAAGCCGAAGAGTTGCAGCTGTCGGTCGAACAGGCGCTG
Source organism: uncultured Sphingopyxis sp. (assembly GCA_963545025.1). GTDB lineage: Bacteria > Pseudomonadota > Alphaproteobacteria > Sphingomonadales > Sphingomonadaceae > Sphingopyxis. The sequence goes on from CAUUIU010000256.1 coordinate 1,690, forward strand.
CGCAGCGCCGCACCGCTGACCGCGCCGGTTCCGGTATGGGCCGACGGCCCCGATTCGGAGCATATCGATGAAGATGCCGCGCCGGGTTTCGCGGCGCTGGGCGACGCCGCCGAGGCCGACGAGATGCTGCTGACCGACGCTTTCGTCGAAGAAATAGAAGATGTGTCGCCGGTCGAACCCGACGCCGATGCCGAGTTGGCCGACTGGCTCGCGGCCGCCCGCGAAACCGCCGAACGCGCCATCGCAGCGGACAGTCGCAGCCGTAGTGCGCTCTATCAGGCGGTCGGCAAGGCGTGGGATTTTGCGATCGCCGCCGAGGCCGAGCCGGAGGCCTTTGCCGAACTGCTCGCGGATGCGGGCCTGACGGCGCAGGACCGCGCGCCGATGACGCCGGTGGTGAAGCTGGTTTTCGGCGCGACTTACGACAAGACGCGCCTCGCCGAATATGCCTGCGTGCTCGGCCATGCGAAGGAGGAGGGCGTCGGTCACGGCGAACTTGCATCCTATCTCGACAGCTATCCGGGCGGGCTCAAGGGGCTCGTCAAGGACGCGCGTTCGCGTCGCAAGCCCGAGGGCGAGGTCGCGGATGCAAGCGACGAGGCGATCGAAGCGCTGCGCCGCGCGCATCCCGCGGTGATTCTCGAGCATGATGCCGGCGATGCGGAGTTCGTCGTGCTGATCGCCCGCGCGATGCCCGGTGGGCATATCGGCATCGTCGCCAAGGCGGCCGACGACCAGGCGCTGGTGGTGAAGCTCGCAAAGAAGGCGATCCCGATCACGCCCGGCGTCTGAATGCGCTCACGCAACAGACAATCCAAAAATTGAAATTATTTTGCGCGGATGTCCGCGGGGTGTTGAACCGCGCGCGCCAGAGGCGCATAGGGGCCGGAGCGAACGGGCCGGTCGAACCCTCCGGCAGAGGCCCGCCAATCTTGGTTCGGGATGCGACACCCTTATGGCCTCTAAAACGACCGAAACGCCGGCAGCCGAAACGACTCCGGCGGCGCAAATTCCTGCAAAATTCACCAAGGCCTATCAGGCCGCGCTGCACGGGAGCGCGCTGCCTGGCGAAGGCGACGATCTCGATACCAAAGCGCTCGCCGCCGCCGGCGAGTTCGCCGGGCGTGCCTCGCTGGACCGCAACGAAGGCAATCCCTCGCTGCTGCTCGAACCGATGGCCGTCGACGGCACTGACCGCCGGATGCGGCTGGTCGTCGTCAACGACGACATGCCTTTCCTCGTCGACTCGGTGTCGCAGATCGTCGGGGCGCAGGGACTTGCCATCCATCGCATCCTGCACCCCGTCGTCTCGGTCGAGCGCGATGCAAAGGGCAAGCTGACCGCCGTCGACGCCGCCAAGGTCGGCGAAGGGCGCGAATCTGTCATCTATATGGAATTGGAGCGCGGCGACGCGCGGGCGCGCCGGCGCCTGCTCGATGCGCTCGAAGGCGCGCTCGCCGATGTGCGCGCGGCGGTTGTCGACTGGAAAGCGATGCGCGCCGCGATGCTCGCCGACGCGGCGATGCGCGCCGACGGCGAAAGCGCCGAACTGCTGCGCTGGTTCGAGGGCGGGGCGATGACCCAGCTCGGCCACGAATGGCGCACACGCGGCGGCGACGTGCAGGACGCGCTCGGCATTTCGGCGAGCGGTGCCGGTCAGCTGCTGTCGCCGGCCGCGCTCGAAGCGGCCTTCGCTTGGTTCGACAACGGCGGCGCATCGCCGCTGCTGATCAAATCGAACCGCCTGTCGGCGGTGCACCGTCGCGTGCTGCTCGACCTCGTCATCGTTCCCGAGCTCAAGGGCAAGACGGTCGAACGTCTGTCGATCCATGCCGGCCTGTGGACCAGCTCGGCGCTGTCGACGCCGCCCGCGAAGGTGCCCGTGCTGCGCGTCCAGCTCGAAGCGCTGATGGCGAAATTCGGCTTCGACCCGACGGGGCATGCCGGCAAGGCGCTGACCCACGCTCTGACCGCGTTGCCCCACGATCTGCTGATCGCCTTCGACGCGGCCTCGCTCGAGGATCTCGTCCTCACATCGATGTCGATCACCGACCGGCCGCGGCCCAAGATCGTGATGGTGCGCAGCGCGCTTGGCCGTCACCTCTTCGCCTTCGTCTGGCTGCCGCGCGACGAAGTGTCGACGGGTCGGCGCATCGCGGTAGAGGCCATGCTGGTGCGCGAGGCCAAGGCAGGTGTGATCGGCTGGACGATGGTGCTCGAGGATGGCGGGGCCGCGCTGCTGCGCTACACGCTCGATCTGCGCAGCGGCGGGATCGTTCCCGACGCGACCGCGCTCAACGCCCAGCTCGAACAGATGGTGCGCGGCTGGCAGCCCGAGGTCGAGGCGGCGCTCGCCAAGCGCGGCGACCCGGGCCGTGCAGCGGCGCTGGCGTCGCGTTTTGCGCCGCTCTTCCCCCCCAACTACCGCAACCTCTACAATCCCGAGGAAGCCGCGCGCGATATCCTGCGCCTGCGCGATCTCGACACCGAAAAGCCGCGCAGCGTGCGGCTCGCGCGCAAGAGCCTCGACGGCGACGACCGGCTGCGGCTCAAGGTCTATAGCGCGGTCGGGCCGCTCGCGCTGTCCGACGTCGTCCCGGCGCTCGAACATTTCGGTTTCGAGGTCCTCGAGGAAATCCCGACGGCGCTCAACGCGCGCCCGGTCGCCGAGGGCGAGGAGCCCGAACAGCCCACCTTCATCCATGATTTCTCGCTGCGCGTCCCCGCGTCGGTCGACGAAACCGCCCTGCTTCCCTTTGCCGAAACGATCGAAAATGCGATCACCGCAGTGCTCGATGGTTCGGCTGAGAACGATGCGTTCAACGAGCTGGTGCTCGTCACCCAGACCGACCCGCAGGCGATTGTTTGGCTGCGCGCCTGGTTCCGCTATCTGCGCCAGGGCGGTTCGGCCTATGGCATGGACACCGTCGTCGCCGCGCTGCGCCACGCGCCGGCGCTGACCAATCAGATGATCGAGCGTTTTCGCGCGCTCCACGATCCCGCCGCGCGCGACGCCGCTCGCGCGGCCGCGCTCGAAGCCGACATCCTCGCCGGCTTTGCCGACATCAAGTCGATCGACGACGACCGGATATTGCGGCTGTTCAACGCGGTGATCGGCGCGACCTTGCGCACCAACGCCTTTGCGCCCGCTGCGGCCGAGGCGCTGGCGTTCAAGATCGATTCGAGCCTTGTCCCCGGACTGCCCAAGCCGCTGCCGTGGCGCGAGGTGTGGGTGTACAGCCCGCGCGTCGAAGGCATCCA
>CAUUIU010000257.1:0-4945 GCA_963545025.1 uncultured Sphingopyxis sp.
AGATCGCTCAGTGTCTCGTGGGCTCGGAGATGTGTATAAGAGACAGCGGCATCGCGCCGGCGAAGAAGCTGGAAGAGCTGGCCGCCGGGCGGGTGAAGAACGACGAATATCCCTTCACGATCAAGCTCTACCCCGGCGCCAAGCACCGCTTCGACGTCGCGCGCCCGACCGACAAGCCGGGCAGCGACAAGCAGGAGAAGGATTTCGACGCGGCGGCGCACGCGGACGCGCTCGCCTCGATCGATGCGTTCCTGACCGAACGCGCGATCAGCGGCGCGAGCTGCGCACTCGACTAGGCGGCGCTGAGCGCCTCAAGTTGCGCGTCGCTGAGTTCGAGATCGCGGCTGCCGAGCAATTCGTCGAGCTGTTCCACCGTCGTTGCGCTGGCGATCGGCGCGGTGACGCCGGGCTGGCGTGCCACCCAGGCGAGCGCGATCTGCGACAGGGTCGCGCCGGTTTCGGCAGCGATCCGATCCATGACGGCAAGCACGGCGGGACCGCGGCCCTCGAGATAGGGTTTGACGCGCGCACCGCGCGGGCTTTTCGCGAGATCGTCGGGCCCACGATATTTGCCCGACAGATAGCCCGACGCGATGCTGAAATAGGTGACGACGCCCAGATCCTGATCGATGCAGAGCTGTTGCAACGCGCCTTCATATTGGCCGCGGTCGAGCAGGTTCAGTTCGGGCTGGACGACGGTGTAGCGCGGCAGTCCCCTGGCGTCCGACACGCGCAGCGCCTCGGCAAGCCGGTCGGCCGAATAATTGGACGCGCCGATCGCGCGGACGATACCCGCGTCGACGAGCTCGCCGAACGCGCCGAGAACCTCGTCGAGCGGCACGTCGGGATCGTCCTTGTGCGCGAAATAGAGGTCGATGGTGTCGGTGCCGAGCCGGTCGAGCGAGCCCTGCACCGCTTCGCGGATGCGGTCGGGCTTGAGGCCGCCGGGCATCATTCCGACCTTGGTGGCGATCAACACCTTGTCGCGCGCGCCGCTGGCCTTCAGCCATTCGCCCATCATGCTCTCGGACTCGCCGCCCTTGTGGCCCGGAACCCATGCCGAATAGACGTCGGCAGTATCGATCATGCCGCCGCCCTGTTCGACGAAGCGGTCGAGCACGGCGAAGCTGGCCTCGCGCCCGGCGGTCATGCCGAAGACATTGCCGCCGAGGACGAAGGGTTCGATCGACAGGCCGCTCTGGCCCAGCGCCTTTTCGGTCATTTCGCGGATCCCTTCTTCACCGTCGCGACGGCTTCGCGCGGATTGTCGCTGAACAGCCCGTCTATCCCCGTCGCCAGATAGGCGTCGATCTCGGCGCCAAGGTCGCCGTGTCCGGCCGGATTGATCCCGCCCTTGTCGCCGAGCGGCAGGAAATAATTCTCGCGGCGGAAGGTCCAGGGATGCACCTTGAGCCCGGCGGCATGGGCATCGCGCACGAGGCTGGTCGGCTCGCCAAGGGAGCCGAGTGCGCTGCGCGGAATGATCAGCGCCTTGTAGGGACCGATGCCATCGGCATAGGCGGCGATAGCTTTCAGGCCAGCCGGCGACGTCATGGCGGCATAGCTGGTGCCCGGCGTGTCGGCTGGGCCGCCCTCGCCGTCCATCAACTGGATCAGTGGCAGATCGCTTTTGACGCGCAAGGCCTTGAGATTGCCGACCTCGAAACTCTGGATGAAGACCGGGGCGGTGCGGCCGCGATAACCGAAGCGATCAAGCATCGCGAGCAAAGGCGCCTCGTGAGGCAGGCCGATCGCGGCAAAATGGCTTGGGTGCTTGGTTTCGGGGTAGACGCCGACCGGCGTTTTGCGGCCCTTGTTCGCCTCGGCAAGGAAGGTCAGGATTTCCTCGAAGGTCGGGATTTCATATTTGCCGTCATAATCGGTGCTGCGCAGCTTCGGCAGCCGTTCGCGCGCGCGGAGCGTCTTGAGCTCGGCGAGCGTGAAATCCTCGGTGAACCAGCCGGAGACTTTAGCACCGTCGATCGTCTTGGTCGCCTTGCGTGCGGCAAATTCGGGATGCGCTGCGACGTCGGTCGTTTCCGAAATCTCATTCTCGTGCCGCGCGACGAGAATGCCGTCCTTGGTCAGAACGAGATCGGGTTCGATGAAGTCGGCGCCAAGTTCGATCGCGAGGCGATAGCTTTCGAGCGTATGTTCGGGGCGTTCGCCCGAAGCGCCGCGATGCGCGATGACGATCGGCGGGCGGCCATCGAGGGTCGGCTGCGCCACCACTTCCTCAGCAGAACAGCCGGTGGGCAGCATCAAGGCCAGCAAGGCCGCGCACAGGCGCCTCATGCCGCAAAACGCGCTTGCCAGTCGTCGGCCGAAAAGCCGACACTGACCCCGTCGCCGCTCTCGACCACCGGACGACGGATCATCGCAGGCTGGTCGAGCATCAGCGTTTTCGCCGAGACGGCATCGAGCCCTTCCTTTTGCGCGTCGGGCAGCTTGCGGAAGGTCGTACCGCTTTTGTTGAGCAGTTTTTCCCAACCGAGCGCGTCGATCCAGCCTTGCAGCCGACCTGCTTCGAGCCCGTCCTTGCGAAAGTCGTGAAAACGATAGGCGACGCCCTGCTCGTCGAGCCAGCGCCGCGCCTTTTTCACCGTGTCGCAGTTCGGAATGCCATAAACTATCAGTGTCATGCGGTTCGCGTAGGGCCTGCTGATTACATATTGGAGGCAGCAGCCTAGGATATGGGCGGCCGCTCGGCAATGCGCGCATTCGCGCTCGCGAGCTTGCCGCGGAGCGCGCGCGCGAAGCCTTCGTGCAAGGTCCCTGCGATCTCGGGATTGGCGCCGAGATAAGCGCGCAGCGCCGCTGCGGGCACAAACCACAGCCGCGCGTTGGTCGACAGCGTCACCGTGCCGGTCGCGTGCGTTCCGTCGATCACCGTCGCCTCGCCGATCAGCGCGCCGTCGGTGAGCACGCCGACATCGGCCCCTTCACGCTGGATCAGCGCCGACCCATCGGCGAGGAAAAACAGGCTGGGCGCCGCCTGGTTCTCGCGGATCAGCACCTCGCCCCGCCGCGCCGAAATCCAATAGCCCTGATCGATCAACTGGCGCGCGGCGACGGGCGACAGGCGCGCGAAATGCTGGCGCCGGAGATCCTGTTCCTCGCCCGAAAAATCGACCTGGGCATCGCGCATCCATCGCCGCGCGACAAAGCCCAGATTGACGAGCAGGATGGCGAGGACGTGCAGCGCATGGCCGATCCCCGGCCAGCGGAAGTAGACGACGGGCAGCGCAACCAGCGCAGCGGCGGCGAGCCCCATGCGAGCATGGTCGATACGCGCCGCAAAGCTGGTCGCCAGCAGCAGCAGCAGGGCACCATAGCCGAACCATGAAGGGTCGAAATTCGCCATAGCCACATCGTTTCGCGTTGGACCCGTCATGGGTCGTAGCCCTAATACGTTACCGAATGCCGCATGCCTTGGCGCGCATCCGCGCTCGCCAACCCGAAAACGGTGATAAATTAACATTTTCCGGCGGCAAAGAAAAGCAAAGGTGCGTTTTTACGCCGCCGATGGTAATTTTCGCTTCCCTTGCTTCCGGGGGGCTTTCGCGCGATGGCGGCGCGCGATTCGTATTTCGCCGCAAAAAGACATAGAAGACAGATGATGACCCAAGCATGGCAACCGCACAGCTGGCGCTCGCACGAAGCCCGACAGCTCCCCACCTACGCCGACGACGCTGCGCTCGTCGCGGCTGAGCGCGAGCTGTCGAACTATCCGCCGCTAGTCTTTGCAGGCGAAGCGCGCGACCTGACGAGCGACCTCGGCCGCGTGGCCGAGGGCAAGGCGTTTCTGCTCCAGGGCGGCGATTGTGCCGAAAGCTTTGCCGAATTCCATCCGAACAACATCCGCGACACCTTTCGCGTGCTGCTCCAGATGGCGGTCGTGCTGACCTTTGCATCGAAGATGCCCGTGGTGAAGCTCGGCCGCATGGCGGGTCAGTTCGCCAAGCCGCGCTCGGCCGACATGGAAGACATCGACGGCGTTTCGCTGCCGAGCTATCGCGGCGACATCATCAACGACATCGCGTTCGAAGCGGCGGGCCGCGCGCCCGACCCGCAGCGCATGATCAAGGCGTACAACCAGTCGGCAGCGACGCTGAACCTGCTGCGCGCCTTCGCCGGCGGCGGCTATGCGAACCTGCATCAGGTCAACGCCTGGACGCACGATTTCATGGACCGCAGTCCCTGGGCGAAGAAATATCAGGAAACCGCGGCGCGCATTTCCGAAGCCCTAGCCTTCATGGAAGCGTGCGGCGTGACCCCCGAGACGGTCCCGCAGATCAAGGGCACCAGCTTCTACACCAGCCACGAGGCGCTGCTGCTCCCCTATGAGCAGGCGCTGACGCGGCAGGACAGCCTGACCGGCGGGTGGTACGACACCTCGGGCCATTTCCTGTGGGTCGGCGACCGCACCCGCTTCGAGGGATCGGCGCACATCGAATATCTCCGCGGGATCGGAAATCCGGTTGGCATGAAATGCGGCCCCAGCCTTGAGCCCGACGTGCTGCTGCGCCTGCTCGACACGCTGAACCCGAACCATGTTTCGGGCCGCATGACGCTGATCACGCGCTACGGCCATGACAAGATCGAAGCGCATCTGCCCAAGCTGGTGCGCGCGGTGAAGGAATCGGGCCATCCCGTCGTCTGGTCGTGCGACCCGATGCACGGCAACGTCATCAAAACGAACAACGGCTACAAGACGCGCCCGTTCGAACGCATCCTCGCCGAAGTGCGCGGCTTCTTTGCGGTGCATCGCGCCGAGGGCACGCATGGCGGCGGCATCCATATCGAAATGACCGGCCAGAATGTCACTGAATGCACCGGCGGCGCGATGGACGTGACGCAGATGGATCTGGCCGACCGCTATCACACCCACTGCGACCCTGTCTCTTATACACATCTGACGCTGCCGACGAAGCTAGAAGTGTAG
>CAUUIU010000258.1:0-4931 GCA_963545025.1 uncultured Sphingopyxis sp.
GCTTCGTCGGCAGCGTCAGATGTGTATAAGAGACAGGAGCCCGGCGCCGAGGCTTCCGCCCCGCCCCCGCAGACGACGCCCGAGAGGATGCAGGAACTGATCGACCGCGGGCGCGAACAGATAGCGCGCTCCATCGGAATCAGTCCCGACAAGATCCGCGTCATCATCGAATTCTAGCGCCGCCCCCGTCGTCGGATGCTCGCCGGCCGGGAGACGGCTAAGCAGGGATCAGAAATTTGAGCCCGTGCAGCGCGACCACCGTGTCGCCATCACAAACGGGCGCGGCGATCAGCCGGATCCAGCGCGTTTCAGCGGCCGCCGGACCGATCTCGACATCCAGGGTAAAACCGCGCCGGTGGGCGATGGCATGCGCCCGCAGCCGCTCCATCGCCGCACGCGATCCTTCGCAATAGCAGGCGACCGCATCGGCGCGCGGAACCTCGGCACCACGCGGAAATCCGAACAGGTCATAGACCGCATCGCTCCAAGTCAGGCGATCATCAGCGAGGTCGCATTCCCAAAGGCCCGCGCCCAGCCGGGCCAGCTCGGCCGCCTGATCGGGCAGCGGGCTCGCCGACGCGCGCGGCACGCGCACCCCGCGCCGATCGATCCAGCCGAGGTCGAAATGACGCGCCCGCTCGAACAGCGGCCAGCTATGGAAGAGCGGAAGGGGATATTGAACGCGCAAGCAATTTTCCTTCAAGAACGCCCTAAGCCGCCAATCCTAAGAAATCCTCAGCGCTCACGCGCCCATCACCCGTTGCATCAACCGTTCTTCCTTCGCGATCCACGGCGCCATGCTCGGACGCGACAATATCGCTTCGCTCCACGCCGCAATCTTCGGATGCACGGCGGGGTCGATGCACGCCCCGCAATGGCGCAGGTTCATCAGCGGCGAGGCGACCGCAAGGTCGGCAAGCGTCAGCCGGTCGCCGACCAGAAAACCCGACGCGGGGATCGCGCTTTCCAGATAGGCGAGCAGCTTGGGCAATTCGTCGGTTTCAGCCGCCGCCGCCGCCGCCAGATCGCCCTCGCGCCCCAGGAATTTGGGTGCGACGATGCGGTTGAAGAACATCTTGCCGCTGCATGCCGCGAACACCGTGTCGCCGAACTCCTCCCACCAGATCACTTTTCCGCGCTGCTGCGGGTCGGCGGGGATCAGCGCGGGCTGAGGATATTTCGCTTCCAGATACTGGATGATCGCGCTCGAATCGGCGAGCAGAAAGCCGTTGTCGTCCATCGCGGGCATCTTGCCGAGCGGCGACGCTGCCCGGAACGCCGGGTCGGGATCGCCGACGCCAACGCCCTTCAGCTCGAATTCCAGCCCCTTCTCGCCCAGATAGCCCAGCAACTTGCGGACAAACGGTGACACCACCGATCCGTAAATGATCATCCTTTTCCTCCCATATTGGAACGCAGCATAGGCGGCGGCGGCCCGGTTGCAACCTTTGGGCAAAGCCATTGCAATCCGGTTTCAAATGCGCTTGCCATCGGTGGCCCGGCATGAAACATCGGGGCGTGTGAGGGGGGCGCTGCCACGGCAGCCATCAGGCAGGACAAAATCATGCGCCCTTCGTCGTGGGCAGATCGGCTGTTGGCGCTGCTGGTCCGGTTCGTCGGGCTGGTCATCCTGCTCGCGACATTCGTCGCCACAGGGGCCAGCTTTCTCTACAATCAGGCCGAAGAAGCCGATCAGGCCTCGCGCGTTGCGGCCCAGTTCGACATGCGCCTGCGCGACCATGTCTCGATCCTCGAAGGGGTGCGCGCGCTCTATCAGTCGGACGCTGCCGCAAGCGGTCCCGGCATCCGCTCCTATCTGAACGCGCTCCAGCCGCAGGTCCACTCGCCGGGCATGGAAGGCATCGGGATCGCCGCCGCGATGCGCGCCGGCACACCCGCCGCGATCGAGGCGCGGCTGCGCGAAAATTACGGCGAGGAAATCAAGGTCTGGCCTGCGCTATCGGACCAGCCAGTCGGGTTCGCGGTCGTGCTTGTCGAACCCTATACGCCGCGCCGCCACGTCGCCCTCGGCTTCGACATGTACAGCGAAGCGACACGGCGCGAGGCAATGCGCCGCGCCTGGCAAACCGGCCGGCCGGCCGCCAGCGGCATCGTCCATCTCGCGCAGGAACGCGCCGCCAAGGTCAAGCAGCCGGGCTTCCTCATCTATCTCCCGGTCTATGCCCGCAGCCCGGCCGAAAGCGCAGACACCACCTTGGCAACCGCCCAGGGCACACGGCCGGTCGAGGCCTTCGTCTATGCCCCTTTTCGCATCAACGACATGATGAAGGCCGTGCTCGGATCGCATCTCGACAACATCGACGGCCTCGAAATCCGCGCCGGAGCCGGCCCGTCGGCTCCCCTCGTCTTCCGCCAGGGCAAGATGGGCTGGGACGTGCAGGAACAGACGTTGCACATCGCCGACCGGCAATGGACGATGCGCATCTCCTATGGCCGCTTCTTCGAACGCATCGGTCGCCCGCTCGCCATCTTCCTCTTCGGCTTGGCGCTCGCCGTCCTCGCGACCCAGCTCCACCGCGTCCAGCAACGCCGCGTCGGCGTCGCGCAGGCGCTCGCCGCCGAACAGGCGCGCCACGCCGAGGATCGCGAATTGATGATCGGCGAAATGGCGCATCGCATGAAAAACGCCTTTGCCCGCATCGGCGCGCTCGCGCGTATCACGCTGCGCGAATCCGCCAGCCTCGACGAGTTCGAAACCAAGTTCGACGGACGCATGCGCGCGCTGTCGGATGCAAAACAGATGCTCGTCACCGGTGCGGTCGATAGCGTCGAGCTCGGCCAGATCGTGCGCCGCGAACTCGAACTGACCGGAAGGCCCGCTGACGATATCGTGGGGCCGGAGGTCCAGCTCGACGACGAACAGGCGCAGACGATCGCGCTCGCGGTGCACGAGCTCGTCACCAACAGCATCAAATATGGCGCACTCTCGGGCAAAGGCGACCTCGCGATCGGCTGGCGCAACGACGATGGCAATGTCGCGCTGCGCTGGATGGAAAGCGGCCTCGCCGACACGCCGAATATCGACGGCGAAAGCTTCGGCACCCAGTTCATCCGGTCGCTGATCGAACGGCAATTGAAGGGCAGTTGGGAACGGACGGCCGTTGACAACGGCCTGACGATCGTCATTCGCTGGCCGGGCAATGCCTCCACCACCTGACGAGCGCTGGCATATCTGGATCGACCGCGGCGGAACCTTCACCGATGTCGTCGCGCGACGCCCCGACGGCGCGGTCGTCACTGCCAAATATCTGAGCGAAGACCCCGCGCGCCCCGGCGACGCCGCGGTCAACGCAATCCGCGACCTCACCGGCGCAGGCACCGGCCCGCTCCCGCCGCTTGCAATCCGCATGGGCTCGACCGTCGCGACCAACGCACTCCTCGAACGCAAGGGGCAGCCGACATTGCTCGCGATCACGCGCGGCTTCGGCGACGCGCTGACAATCGGCTATCAGGACCGCCCCGACCTCTTCGCCCGCCGCCTCGACCGCATCGCGCCGCCACACGCCGAGGTGGCGGAGATCGTCGAACGCGTCGGCCCCGACGGCGATATCCTAACCCCGCTCGACGAGGACGCAGCCCGCGCCGCGCTACAAACCGCGCGCGATGACGGCCTCACCAGCATCGCGATCGTACTCATGCACGGCTACCGCTACCCCGCGCACGAGCAACGCCTCGCCGAAATCGCGCGCGAAACCGGCTTCACCCAAATCTCGACCAGCCACGACGTCAGCGCGCTCATCAAGCTGATCGGCCGCGGCGACACGACGCTCGCCGACGCCTATCTCTCCCCCGTCCTCCACCATTATGTCCGGCAATTCGTCGCGCAGCTCGGCGACGGAGCCGAGCCGCAATTCATGAAAAGCTCGGGCGGCCTCGCCTCCGCCGCCGCCTTCCATGGCCGCGACGCGATCCTCTCCGGCCCTGCGGGCGGCATCGTCGGCATGGTCGGCAGCGCCGCGCCGCTCGGGAAAGACCGCCTGATCGGTTTCGACATGGGCGGCACCTCGACCGATGTCAGCCATTATGCCGGCCGCCTCGAACGCGATAACGAGACCATCGTCGCGGGCACGCGCATCCGCGCTCCGATGCTGCGCATCCATACCGTTGCCGCCGGGGGCGGCTCGATCTGCCGCTGGGACGGCACGCGCCTGCTCGTCGGCCCCGAAAGCGCCGGCGCGAACCCCGGCCCCGCCGCCTATGGGCGCGACGGCCCGCTCACCGTTACCGACTGCAACGTCCTGCTCGGCAAGATCCAGCCCGATCATTTTCCCAAATTGTTCGGCCCGAACGGCGACCAGCCGCTCGACCGCGCTGTCGTCGAACAGAAATTCGCCGCGATGGCGACAGAGGTCGGGGGCATCACCCCCGAGGCCCTCGCCGAAGGGCTGCTCTCCATCGCGGTCCAGCAAATGGCGAACGCGATCAAGCGCATCACCATCGCGCGCGGCCACGACGTGTCGCAGGGCTATAGCCTTGTCGGCTTCGGCGGCGCGGCGGGCCAGCATGTCTGCCTTGTCGCCGACGCGCTCGGCGTCGACGAAATCCTCCTCCATCCGCTCGCCGGGGTGCTCTCGGCCTATGGCATGGGCCTCGCGCGCCCCTCGGCGATCCGCGAGCGCACGCTTGGCCTGAAACTAGACGAAGGCTGTGCAGCCGCACTCGCCGCCGTCGAAGCCGAACTGTCGGGACAGGCGCGCGCCGACCTCGCCCCCGACGCCCGGACAACCCGCGAAACCCTGCTCTTAGTCCGCCTCGCCGACAGCGACAATGCGATCGAGCTCCCACTCTCCACGCCCGCGGACGTCGCGCAAGCCTTCGCCGCCGCCTTCCGCCAACGCTTCGGCTACGCTCCGCACGCCAACCTCTGTCTCTTATACACATCTGACGCTGCCGACGAAGCTAGAAGTGTA
>CAUUIU010000259.1:0-4927 GCA_963545025.1 uncultured Sphingopyxis sp.
GAGCAAGCAACCGCTCGACGATGTGACGGGAGAGGCGCTCGCCGACCTTCTGGCTGTCGCCGACGTCGCAATCATCTCGGGCGGCGACTGGCCGCAGTTCGACAAGCAGATCGCCTCGCGCCTTCCGGACCGCACCGACCGGTCGCGATTGTGGCTCATGCCCACGACGGGCACGAAGCTCTACACATTCCGTTCGGATGCTTGGCAGGCGGTCTACGCGGAACCTGTCGCCGACGAAGAGAAACAGCGCATATTCGAGGCTTTCGATGCCGCGCTCGAAGCCACGGGCTTCGTGCCCGAAGCCGTCTGGGGCGAGCGCATCGAAGACCGCGGCAGCCAGATCACCTTCTCGGCGCTCGGGCAGCAGGCGCCGATCGATGCGAAGGAAAAATGGGATCCGGACTTTGCCAAGCGCAAGATCATCCAGCACGACCTTCGCCAGCGTCTTCCGGGCCTGTCGATCAACATGGGCGGCGCGACGTCGATCGATATCACCTGCGAAGGCGTCGACAAGGCCTATGGGTTGACCAGGCTTCGCGAAGAGAGTGGCATCCCGCTCGACGCGATGATGTTCATCGGCGACGCGATTTTTCCCGGCGGCAATGATTATCCCGCAAAGACTCTCGGGCTAAACACGATTTGCGTGCGCGATCCGCGCGAAACGCTGGCGGTTATCGCGTCCATTGTCGCTTGCCTGAAATGACAGGGGTTTCGGCGCCGAGCAGGTGTCCGGCGGAACCAAAGCCCCGCTAACTTGTTCTAATTCCGGACGCTCCGTGGCGCTTCGCCGCGCGTCCCAAAACCAATCAACGCATTTGGGTGAGGCCTTCTGTCGCTTCATTTTGGAAGGTAAAACCTGTGTACGAAGCTCCCGATCGCACGTCGTTCGACGAAGGCCTTGAGGCTTGCCAATCGCTCCGTCCTGCCGTCGCGCCGACCCTTCGACTCGCACTGATCGGCGGTTTCCTTCCGCGGCGCTGCGGTATTGCGACCTTCACCGCCGATATCCACGCATCGCTTGCGGCGACCGCGCCAGAGATCGCCGTCGACGTTTATGCGATGGCACCCGCAGCGGTCCCGACCATATTCGATCCGGTGGTTCGTAGCGCGATCACCGAGGGCGATGCCGACAGCTTTATCGACGCGGCCAAACAGATCGAGGCGAGCCGCGCCGACATCGTGTGGCTCCAGCACGAGTTCGGCCTCTTCGGCGGGCTGGCCGGCGACATGGTGCTCGAACTGGTGAATCGGGTATCCGCGCCACTGGTTATCACCCTCCACACAGTGCTTGCCGAACCCGACGCGGAGCAGCGCCGCGTCATGGATCGGCTGATTGCGCGGGCAACCAAGCTCGTCGTCATGTCTGAACGCTCGCGCGACCTGCTGCGCCGCATCTATCATGCCGATGAAGACCAGATCGCATTGATCGCGCATGGCGTTCCCGACCGCCCGTTCGGTCGCGCGTCCCAGTTCAAGCCGCAGTTCGGCTTTGCGGGCAAGCAGGTCGCGCTGACCTTCGGGCTCCTGTCGCCCGGCAAGGGGATCGAGGCGGTCATCGAGGCACTGCCCGCGATCGTCGAGGATCACCCCGACTTCCTCTATTGTATCGCGGGAGCCACACACCCCAATCTGCTGGCGCACGAAGGCGAGGCCTATCGCGACCGGCTCCAGGCGCTCGCCGTCTCGCTCGGCGTCGATGCGCATGTCCGCTGGATCAATGCCTTCATGGACACCGACGATCTGCTCGATCTTATCGAGGCGGCCGACATCTATGTGACGCCTTATACCGGTGCGCAGCAATCGACATCGGGCACGCTTGCCTATGCGATGGCGCTGGGCAAGGCCGTGATCTCCACACCCTATGTCCACGCATCCGAGCTGCTCGCCGACGATCATGGCGTGCTCGTTCCCTTCAACGACAGCGAAGCGATCGCGAACGAGATCCGCTATCTGCTGGGCGACGCCGACCGGCTGCTGACGCTGCAGCGTCGCGCCTATGATCGCAGTCGCGACATGATCTGGCCGGTGTTCGCCGAGCGGACCTGTTCGCTGATCGCGGAAAGCCGCGTCGTGCCGAAGGCCGCGCCTATCCCCGAGCATATCGGTATCGATGGGTTCCTGCGTATCTGCGACGATACCGGCATCCTCCAGCATAGCGTCCATATGATCCCCGACCGCGCGCACGGCTATTGCGTCGACGACAATGCGCGCGCGCTGATGCTGATGCACCGGCTGGACGAAAACGCGCTCGCCCGGTGTGGACAGCTGACTTCGGTCTTTGCGGCGTTCGTGCAGCATGCCTGGAACCCGGACCGCGGCGAATTTCGCAACTTCATGGGCTTCGGGCGCAACTGGCTCGAGGATGTGGGATCCGAGGACAGCTGCGGCCGGACGCTGTGGGCGCTCGGCGCTACGGCTCGCGACGCACGTGACGCCGGCCTGCGGCAATGGGCGCACGAGCTGTTCGAGCGTACCGCGGCATCCGCGCTGGATTTCCAGTCGCCGCGGGCGATCGCCTTTGCAATGCTCGGTGCCGACTTCGTGCTCGCGGCGCATCCCGAGCATGATCTGGCGGACCGGATACTGCGCAGCGGCGCCGACCGGCTGATCGCGCTGTACGAGAGCGCGGCGCGGCAGGACTGGCGATGGTTCGAGCCGGTGCTCGCCTATGACAATTGCCGCCTGCCCGAGGCGATGTTGCGCGCGGGCGTGCGATTGGAGCGCGCGGACGTCATTGCGTGCGGAGTCGATACGCTGCGGTGGATCAACGACGTCCAGATGTCCCCACAAGGTCATTATCGCCCCGTCGGCTCGGACAGCTTCGGCCACGCCTATGCGCTGCCGCGGCCTTTCGACCAGCAGCCGCTCGAAATCTGGGCTGCGATCGATGCGGCATCGGCCGCCTATGATGTGACCGGCGACGATATCTGGCTGGCGCATGCGCGGCGTGCCTATGAATGGTTTACCGGAGCCAATGATCGCGGCGTGATCGTCGGCGATCCGCTCACGGGCACGAGCAAGGACGGCATAAATCCGCGGGGGCTCAATCTGAATGAGGGCGCGGAGTCGGTTCTCGCCTATCAGCATGCGACCTATGCCATTCGGGATTTCGTCCGGAAGGTCGGCTGAAAGGACAATCATTTGCATCTGGTCCAGCATGAATTGCGGCTGCACGCCGACCCGACGCGCGTCGTGGTGCGGCCTTTCCATCTGGCCTGGCAGGCGTCGGGTCCCGATCTCGAACGCGTGCAGCGGCTGGCGCGTGAGATCGTCGCGCTCAATCCGCGGACGGTGCGTGCGGAACTCGGTGTGGTGCTGCGCGATTTCGCCGATCGGCACTGGCAGATCGAGAAAGTGTTCGAGGATCGTTTTGACGAGATCGAACCCAAGCTCGGGCTCGAAGGCTTGGCTCTCAAACGCGAAAGCCGGCTGCTGATCGGCGCCTATTTCTGCCACGAATATAGCTATGCCGCCGCGGCCTTGATGAACCCCAGCGTCGTGCGTCATCCCGATCAAAGCGGCCTGCAGGAAGGCAGCATCCGCATCCTGCTTTCGCTACGCGCGGTCGGCGAGGGTCATATTTCGACGATCGCCTTTCGCGAGGGCATCATCACGCACGATCGCGAACTGGCCTTGCTGCCGCAACCAGGCTTCGCCACCGCGGCGATGCTGGGCCCGCACCGCGAAGATAAGCCCGACGATGTCGTCTCGCTCTATCGCCAGAAGGACAGCACCCTGTCCGGGACGGTGATTTTCCCGATCACCGAGGCGCAGCGCAACGGGCTCGAGGATCTGAGGCTACTCGAGTTCGTGCGCGACAGCGGCAAGAGCGAGTGGATCGGGACTTACACGGCCTACAGCGGCCGCGACATCCAGTCCGAACTTCTGCGGACGCGCGATTTCAAGGATTTCACGCTGACACCGATCAAGGGCGCCGCGGGGCGGAACAAGGGCATGGCCCTGTTCCCGCGCAAGATCGACGGGCAGTTTTTGATGATTGGCCGCCAGGACGGCAAGAATCTTTATCTCCTGCGCTCCGACAAGGTCGATGAATGGGACGGCGGCGCGTTGTTGCTCGAACCGCGCTTCCCCTGGGAACTGATCCAGATCGGCAATTGCGGTGCGCCGATCGAGCTCGACGAGGGCTGGCTGGTGCTGACCCACGGCGTCGGTGCGATGCGCAAATATGCGATCGGCGCAGTGCTGCTCGACAAGGCCGATCCGTCGAAGGTTATCGGCCGGACGCCGAACCCGATCCTCTCTGCCGCCGACGAGGACCGCGAAGGCTATGTCCCCAATGTCGTCTACACCTGCGGCGCGATCCGCGTCGGCGACGATATTTTCCTGCCCTATGGCGTGGCGGACAGCTCGGTCTGCTTTGCGTTCGTCGCGATTACGGAAATCCTCGCGGCCATGGATTATTCGGCGCGGGCCACAGGATGACGTCGCTTTCGGGCGGCGAAGGGTCGCCGATCGATATATTGATCGTCGGTGCAGGGCCTGCCGGGCTGACCGCCGGCATGTATCTCGCGCGCTACCGAAGAAAGGTGCGCATCGTCCATGACGGACGTTCGCGCGCTCTTTGGGTTCCGCGTTCGCGCAACATCCCCGGATTTCCGGACGGGATAGTTGGAGCCGACCTCCTCGCGCGCATGAGCGACCATGCAGTGCGCTACGGCGCCGAGATCGTCGAGGGCCAGGTTATCGAGATCGCTCGGGACGAGAACCGCGCGCAGTTTCGCGCGCGCCTCGATAGCGGTGCGGTCATCGACGCGCGCGGGTTGATCCTCGCAACCGGCGTCGACACCAATCTGGCGAAGCTCGACAGCGAGAATCATAACCTGGCGGTTCGGAACGGGGTCCTGCGCTATTGCCCTATCCTGTCTCTTATACACATCTGACGCTGCCGACGAAGCTAGAAGTGTAG
>CAUUIU010000260.1:0-4923 GCA_963545025.1 uncultured Sphingopyxis sp.
CTACACTTCTAGCTTCGTCGGCAGCGTCAGATGTGTATAAGAGACAGGCGATATGGTGGCGCACGCCCGCCACCTTTTCGGCCGCGGCGATGTTGCGGCCCGCGGTCTCAAAGAAATCGAGCGCCGATTTGTCATCGAACGCCGGCGAGTTGGCCAGATCGACGACCACCTCGGCACCCACCAGCGCCTCGGCCAGCCCCTCGCCGGTCAGCGTGTTGACGCCGGTGGCGGGGACAGCGGCGATCGCCTCATGTCCACGTTCTTGCAGCTTGGCGACAACTTTCGAGCCGATCAGCCCGGTGCCTCCGATCACGACGATCTTCATGGTCTTTTGCCTTTCCAACGAGGCGCGACGCCGATTGCGTCCGATGTCGGAAAGCTACTGGCAGGGGCCGGCGCGGTGCAGACCTGAAAGCTGTGAAAGCCACTGTACCATGACGCCGCGCCACATTCGCTTGGTACATCGCGGCAATCATATCTCGCATCTTATGCGCGCGCCGCGGCGCTGCTTTAATCGCTCCATGGTCGAGACGGACCCGCGCTGCCCCCCTCCCTGCGTACCCGTCTCGGCCTTATATCCGCACAGGCTGCGGGCTTTTTCGTGGAGCCGTGTTAATCGGACGCGACAGGGATGATGAACATAGGGGTTTTTCCGTTTTCTCCCTATGGCCGACGGATTGGCAGGCGAGCATCCCACCTGTCCGGTTCCACAATTTTTCCGTGAAACCCACGGATCGCGGCAAAAAATGCCTGTACGATCCTAACGGCCGCTCAGGCGCGACCCACCATATCCATGAAGTCGCGCGCGCTGTTGCGCTCGTCCTCGGTCTTGAACGCGACATCGAGATCGGGCGCTGCGCCAAGCATATACATCAGCGCCCACAGCGCGAAGCGGCGCCCGGCGTTGGTCTCGAGTCCGAAATCAACCTGCATGCGCTCAGTCCCCGCGGCGAGGGCCTCTGGGTTGAGCGCGGCGATGTCGGCAGTGCCGAAATAGCGGCGAAGCTGGTCGTCGAAATCCATAGCGTGCGTTCATCGCGAAATCGGCCGGTTGTCAATGCGGAGGCGCCCCGATAGGGCCGGGCCGGTGAACAACAGCATCGAAATCGGAACCGACAGCGCGGGGGCGCCCGTGCGCATCGACGTGCAGGAGCTGCTCGCGACCCGCCTGCTCGTTCAGGGCAATTCAGGCTCGGGAAAATCACATCTTTTGCGTCGGATGCTCGAGGAAAGCGCAGGCCTCGTCCAGCAGATCGTGATCGATCCGGAGGGTGATTTCGTCACGCTCGCCGACGCCTATAGCCATGTCGTGGTCAATGCTGGCGACTATGACGAGCGCGAGATCGCAACGATGGGCGCCCGCATCCGCGCCCACCGCGCCTCGGTGGTGCTCAGCCTCGAATCGCTCGACCTCGAAGCGCAAATGGGCTGCGTCGCGGCCTTTCTGAACGCGCTGTTCGATGCGCCGCGCGATCACTGGTTTCCCGCACTCGTTGTGGTCGACGAGGCGCAGATGTTCGCGCCGTCTGCGTCAGGTGATGTCGCCGACAATGTCCGCCGCGCAAGCCTTGGCGCGATGACCAATTTGATGTGCCGCGGCCGCAAGCGCGGTCTGGCGGGCGCGATCGCGACCCAGCGGCTCGCCAAGCTCGCCAAGAATGTCGCCGCCGAGGCGAGCAATTTCCTGATGGGCCGCACCTTTCTCGACATCGACATGGCACGCGCCGCCGACCTGCTCGGCATGGAACGACGCCAAGCCGAGGCGATCCGTGACCTTGAGCGCGGGCATTTCCTCGGGCTCGGTCCCGCGATCTCGCGGCGCCCGCTGTCGGTCCGCATCGGCGCGACGCAGACCGCGACGCGGATGGGGACGCACAGCCTGCTCCCCCTGCCCACCGCCGAGCCGCAGAATATGCGCACGATGCTGTTTGCCGAAATGGAGGCCGCGCCGATACGCCCGCCACCACCGCCGCCCAAGCCGATCGACGCCACCGAACTGATCCGCCAGATCGCTACGGTGGAGGCGCTTCACGAAGATGCTGACGCTCCGATCATGCTCGATATCGTTGAGGCGGCCGAGGAGGCGGAGAATAGCGACGCGGTCGTGATCGCGATGCTCCGCGAAATGCTCGACGATCCCGACTGCGCCTTCCAGCCCGAAGCTTTTCTCTACCAGGATTTTTCGGTGCGATGTCGCATGCAGCGATTGAAGAAGGTGCCGCTCGACCTCGCCGCGTTCCGCCGCCGCTTCGCGCTCGCCAAGGGCGGCGTGTTCGATCCGTCCGAGCCGCGCTGGCACGATGTGCTGCTCGTGGCTGACCGGCTGCCGCACGACATGTTCGCCCCGTTCCTCAAGATCGCACGCGCCGCAATGGAAAACGAACCCTGTCCCGACGACGAGATTCTCGGCCGCGCCTATGGTACCCGCTCGCCGGGGCGCATCCGTCGACTGGTCGAATATATGGAAAAGCAGGGTGCGATCGTTGTGCGCTCCGACTTCGGCGGGCGCCGCTCGATCGGCATTCCTGAGCTTGGGCTCAGCACCGAAGCCGAGTGAGCGTCAGCGCGAGCGCCCCCAGCAGCCCCGTATCCTCGCCGAGCGACGGCGCCACGATCACCTGACGCGGATCGCCGGCGAAATATCCTGCCGACGCAGCGATCGCTTCGGCGCGGACGCGATCGAGCAAGGCCGGGGTTCCCATCACGCCGCCGCCCATGACGATCCGCGCGGGCTCGAGGATCGCCTGAAAGGTCGCCACCGCCTGTGCGAGATACCAGGCGATGATAGCGTGCGCCGGGTGGTTTGCGGGCAGATCGGACAGCGACGCGCCCCAGCGCGCGCGAATTGCAGGGCCCGACGCCAGCCCTTCGAGGCAGTCGCCGTGGAAGGGACAATGCCCCGCAAATTCCCTGTCATCGGCATGGCGCGGCAGGCGGATATGGCCCATTTCGGGGTGGGTAACGCCGTGGATCAGGTGCCCGCCGACCACCGCGCCGCCGCCGATGCCGGTGCCGACGGTGAGATAGAGCGTCGAATTCGACCCCTGCCCCGCACCCCATTTCCATTCGGCGAGTGCGGCGCCGTTAACGTCGGTATCGATCGCCACCGGACAACCGAAAGCGCCGCCGAATGGCCCCGCCACGTCGGTGATGCTCCAGTGCGGCTTGGTCGTGCGCGTGATATGCCCCCATGTCGGCGAATCGCGGTCGAGGTCGAGCGGGCCGAAGGAGGCGATGCCGACCGCGGCGTAGCCGTCCGCCTGCTGCCGCAACCAGTCGATAGCGGCGGGTATCGTCTCCTCGGGCCGCGTCGTATCGATGCGGGTGCGCGCGTGAATCCGGCGCGAGGCATCGCCGACGCCGACGATGAATTTGGTGCCGCCCGCTTCGATCAGCGCGATCCTGCCGTCCATGCCCGAATGACCTCATTCTAAAAGACCCGACGTGGGATAGCATCTTCGGGCGACCGCGCACGTCCTTCAGTCACGTGGCGCGGGTCGGCACATCAATTGGTCCAATAGATATAATCCTGCCCGTCCTTCCAAGGGGCATTCAGCGGCACGTCGATGCGGACCGGTCCTTCGACCAGCCCCGGCCAGATCGGTTTCGCCATGCGCTTGTTTTGTGCCTCCAGCATCGCGCGTAGCTCGGCTACGCGATCCGGATCGCCCGCGGACAGATCGTGTCGCTCGGTGGGGTCGACCGCGAGATTATAGAGGCGCGTCCGTTCGGGGCGCCGGGTCACCTGCAGCTTCCAGTCGCCCATGCGCACCGCCCGATAGTCGCCGGAGCGCCAGAAAAGCGCCGGCCGCTTTGCGGGGCCTGCCAATATGTCCTCGCTGTCGATCGTCCGGTCGGTCGGCACGGCCGCCCCCGCGGCGGCGGCGATGGTGGAAAAGACGTCCATGTGGCCCGTCATGTCGGCGCGCGTCGATCCGGGCGCAATCTTCGCCGGCCAGCGCATGAAGAAGGGCGTGCGGATACCGCCTTCGAAGAAGGTCGCTTTCCATCCCCGATACGGGGCGTTCAGATTGTCGATGCCATTATACCAAGCACCGCCATTGTCGCTGGTGAAGATGACAAGCGTATTGTCGTCGATACCCAATTCCTTGAGTTTGGCCGTCACGTCGCCGATGCGCCGGTCCAGCTGCGCGATCATCGCGCCATAGACGCGCGTCTTGTGATCCTTGATCTGGGGGAGCCTGTCATACTCCTCTTTCGTCGCCTGCAGCGGCGTGTGCGGGGCGTTGAAGGCGAGGTAGAGAAAGAAGGGGCGGTTGCGATTGGCCTCGATCGCCTTCGTCGCCTCGGCGGCAAAATAGTCGGTCATATGACCCTTGGGATGGAAGCGCTTTCCGCCGTTGAAGGTCACTGCGTGGCGCAAATTGGCCCAGAGAAAGCGGTCGATCGGATCCCACGGCAGCTTGGCATTGACCGTATCGGGATCATCCTCAGGCAGGAACATCGCCGCGCCGCCGAGCACCGCGAGGCTTTCGTCGAAGCCCTGGGCCTGCGGCTGGAGCGCGGGCGCCTCGCCCAGATGCCATTTGCCGATGTGAAGCGTGTGATAGCCCGCGGCCTTTACCGCCTCGGCGATCGTCACCTCGCGCGCGGGGACGCCCATGTCGGGATAGTCGGGTATGTCGGGGGTGATCAGTTCCTTGTGGAAGATCGCCCGATGCGGCCCGACCCCCTCGCCATGCGCCAGATTTTCGGAAAACTGTACCGGCACGGCAGTATATTCAAAGCCGAAGCGCGTCGCATAGCGGCCGGTCATCATCGCCGCGCGCGACGGCGAACAGGTCGCATTGGCGGCATAAGCGGTGGTGAAATTCATGCCCTGACGCGCGAGCGCGTCGATGTTCGGCGTCTTGACGATCCCGCCCGCGACCCCGCCGCCGCCCAGGCTAATGTCTGTCTCTT
>CAUUIU010000261.1:0-4921 GCA_963545025.1 uncultured Sphingopyxis sp.
TACACTTCTAGCTTCGTCGGCAGCGTCAGATGTGTATAAGAGACAGCATCGGCGGACTGTCGCTCTCCACCGAGTTTCTGACACTGGTCGCCAGTCTTTCGATGTATGCATCGGCCTATCTGGCCGAGATATTCCGCGGCGCGATCCTCGCGGTTCCCGCAGGGCAGAGCGAGGCCGCCCAAGCGCTCGGTCTGTCGCCCGCGCAAACGATGGGACGGATCGTGATTCCGCAAGCGCTGCGCATCGCCATACCGCCGATGACGAGCTGGCATCTCAACACGATCAAGAACAGCTCCTTGGGGGTGGCGATCGGATATCCCGAGTTTGTCTCGGTGGTCGATACCGTCATCAGCCAGACAGGCCAGGCGATCGAGGGCGTTGGCCTGATTGTCGCGACCTTCCTCCTGCTTTCGCTGTCCTTGTCGTTCGTCACCGGCCTCTATGCCCGCCGGTTGGGCTGGAGCGTCGCGGGGCAGCCCGGCCGGAGCATCCAGGCGGCACGCCTCGAATCTTTTCCGCTGCGCTCGATTGCGGCTTGGCCGACATGGATGCGGCGCAATCTGTTCCGTGGGGGGCGCCAATCGATCTGGACCATTGCGATCCTCGCCGTGACCGCGGCTCTCGCCGGCAAGGGACTGTCGTGGTTGTTGTTCGGCGCGACCTTCGCCGGAGGCGCGGCCGAATGCCGTTTGGCCAGCGGCGCCTGCTGGCCGTTCCTTCGTGAAAATGCGCGGCTCATCTTGTTTGGAACCTATCCCGAAGCCGAGCAGTGGCGGGCCGCCGCGGCCGCCGCCGCGCTGCTTTCATGCCTCGCGATCTCCTTCGTCCCGCGATTTTGGCACAGCCGCCTCGGTCTTGCCTGGCTCGGCGCGATCGCGGTCGCGGTGCTTCTCCTGCGCGGCGGGTTCGCGAGCCTTTCCTATGTGCCGATGGAGAAGTGGAGCGGCCTACCGGTCACATTGCTGCTCGCGAGCCTCGCGGTGGTCGGCGCTTTTCCCCTGGCCATACTCCTCGCATTCGGCCGCAGGTCGACGCGGCGCGGCATTCGCTGGCCGAGCGTCGCCTTCATCGAGTTGGTCCGCGGAACGCCCCTGATCGGCGTACTCTTCCTCGCTGCGGTGCTGTTCCCGCTGTTCGTGCCGTCCTATCTCTCGATCGATAGCCTGCCGCGCGTCCAGATCGCGCTGATTCTCTTCACCGCCGCCTATATGGCCGAGGTCATCCGGGGCGGCCTGCTGGCGGTTCCCGTCGGGCAGGCCGAGGCGGCGCAGGCCCTCGGCCTCACCAAATGGCGAGCGCGGCGCCATATCCTGTTGCCGCAGGCCCTGAAAGTCAGCGTACCCGGGCTGGTCAACACTTCGATCAGCGAGGTGAAAAATACAACGCTCGTCCTCATCGTCGGCGTCTTCGATTTGTTGCAGACGACCCGCCTCTCCTATGTCGAGGCGCAATGGCGGCCCTATTTCGCCGAAGCCTATCTTTTCACCGGGGCAATCTTCTTCCTCCTCTGTTTCTCCCTGTCCCGGCTCAGCATGAAGATCGAACGGAAACTAAACTATGCAGGATAATCACGACGGAAAATGGCCCGGGGAGCCGGCGAACCCGAAGGGGCGCGCTTGGCAGGATCCGACGCGTGCCGTGCACGGCGGTCCCCGACCGCGCGATCAGCGGGGCCTCATCAATCCGCCTGTCGATCGCGCCTCGACCATTATCTACGACAGCGTCGAGGCTTATATGGACCGGCACCAGGGTCTCTATGATGAGGTCATCTATGGCCTGTACGGAACGCGAACGACCTTCGCGCTCGCCGAGGCCGTCAGCGAGCTCGAAGCCGGCTGCGCCACCGTCATCACCTCGTCTGGAACCAGCGCGATCGCGCTAACTCTTACGGCTTTTGTAGCCGGGGGCGACCATCTACTCGTCGCGGATTGCGTCTATGGGCCGACCCGCAAGTTTCTGACCGACGTGCTCGCGCGTTTCGGGGTCGAGGTGGAATATTTCCGGCCCGATATCGGCGCGGAGATTGCTGGGCTGTGCCGCAGTAACACCCGGCTCATCTACATGGAGACCCCGGGCTCGCAGACATTCGATATGATCGACGTGCCCGCGATAACGGCAGTTGCGCGCAGCCGGGGCATTTTGACCGCTCTTGACAACACTTGGGCGACGCCGCTCTTCTTCAAGCCCTTGGCCCATGGGGTCGACATCTCGCTTGCGTCGGCGACCAAATATCTCTCGGGACACTCCGACTGTCTGCTCGGCACGATGACGGCAGCCAGCGATGCTGTCTACCGCCAGCTCAAGGACGCGGCGGCGCGCTGGGGGAATTGTGCGAGTCCGGACAATTGCTATCTGGTCCACCGGGGCATCAGGACACTAGATGCGCGCCTTGAACGCCACCAGCGCACCGCCGCGGCGCTTATCGACTGGTTTGTCGAGCAACCCGAAGTGGTCGCTGTCCGCTATCCGGCCCATCCCGCCGATCCCGGCCATGCGATCTGGAAGCGGGATTTCACCGGTGCGTCCGGATTGTTCGGTGTTCAGCTCGATCGCTTGACCCCGCCGGAAACCAGCGCCTTTTTCAACGATCTCGCGCTTTTTCAGTTGGGGTCGAGCTGGGGCGGCTTCGAAAGTCTTGCTGTGCCGGCGTGGCCCGCCCCAATCCGTGATTTCCCGAATGGCGAGGCGGATGGGGCGCTGATCCGTATCCACGCTGGACTCGAAGCCCCTCAGGACCTGATCGCCGACCTCGCCGCGGCCTTCGCGCGGGTACGGAGGCTGCGCGGTCGGGGGCAGCCGTCATGACCGAGGATTCGCGCCACGCAGCCGTCAGCTTGCGGCAGGTCGACAAATATTATGGCGCCTATCATGCGCTCCGCTCGATCGACCTCGAAATCGCCCCGCGCGAGCGGATCGTGATTTGCGGGCCTTCGGGCTCCGGCAAATCGACGCTCATTCGCTGCATGAACATGCTCGAGACGCCCGACTCTGGCGCCGTCCTGATCGAGGGAACCAAGGTAACAGAAGCGTCGCGGGAGGCAGTGGCGGCGCTCCGCGTCGTCGGCATGGTCTTTCAGCAGTTCAATCTGTTTCCGCACAAGACGGTGCTCGAGAATTGCACCCTCGCGCCTGTCCTGCTCGGCGGCCTTTCTCTTCCGGAGGCGGAAGCGCGCGCCATATCCTATTTGGATAAAGTGAGAATTGGCGACCAAGCGGGCAAATATCCGGGGCAGCTTTCGGGCGGGCAGCAGCAGCGGGCTGCCATAGCCCGCGCGCTGGCGATGGAACCCCGGATTCTCCTCTTCGACGAACCGACATCGGCGCTCGATCCCGAGATGATCAAGGAGGTACTCGATGTGATGACGGCCCTTGCTGGCGAAGGACGGACGATGGTGTGCGTGACGCACGAGATGGGATTCGCGCGCGAGGCGGCTGATCGCATTCTTTTCATGGACCAGGGGCAGATCATCGAAGACGCAAGGCCGGTCGATTTTTTTGCCGCTCCGAAAAGCGAGCGCGCACGGACCTTTCTCGAACAGATACTTTCGCATTGAGCGGTCTCATGTCGGTTGACCCAAGCCGCGCTGTCCCACTTATCCTGTCATTTCATAAGCAAGCCGAGGGAGGGGCCAGCCGGCTCCTTGCGCGAAAAGGCTCGGGCCAGCAAAAAAATTTCAAAATTGATGAGGGGTAGAGCTTCTGGATGCGTATCTAATATGTATTCTGTACCCGGAATTTCGTTCATAACTAATTGATATAATTCGGTAAATTCATGTTGACCTGTATATACATTTGATGCTTTCTGAGGGGAATCAGGTAACCATCAGGGGGTTTCGCTATGATGACCAGGACAATTTTGCTCGCCAGCGCCGCGGTGATCGCGACCGTTGCAACTCCGGCTCTTGCACAGAGCGATGCCGCGACACAGGCGCCCGCTGCCGAGGACGCGCCGAACGGATCGGACATCGTCGTGACCGGCTCGCGCATCCGCCGCCAGGATCTCGCGGGCGTCGGCCCGGCGACAGTGGTCTCCGCCGAGCAGATCGAGAACACCGGCGTCGTCAATATCGAGACGGTGCTGCAGCGCCTCCCCGCTAACGCGGGCTTCGCGGGCAACCAGACGTCGGCTTATTGGGCGAACAACGGCTATGGCACCGCGCAGGTCAACCTTCGCGGCCTCGGCATCAAGCGCACGCTCGTGTTGCTGAACGGTCGCCGCCTCGTCGCGGGCGGCACCGGCGCGAACTCGTCGCCTGACCTCAACATGATCCCGGTCGCCGCGCTCGCGCGCACCGACGTCCTGAAAGACGGCGCCTCGGCGATCTATGGCGCCGACGCGATGGCGGGCGTCGTCAATCTCGTCACCCGGACCGATTATGAAGGTCTCGGTTTAAGCGTTCGCCAGGGCATCACCGAAAAGGGCGACGGATCGGATTTCACCGCCGACCTGCTGTGGGGCGTCCGCAACGATCGCGGCGGCTTCATGGCTGCGGTCACCTACCAGAAGACCAGCGCGGTCAACATGGCAACGCGCGCGCCCTGTTCGCTCGCCGAAACCACGCCGGGCGCGCTGGGCTGCGTCAATAGCGCCTCGACGATCGGCGGCCGCGCGGTGCTGCCGGGCGGCCAGCAGATCAATTTCAACCAGGTGCTCGGCGGCAACGGCAATTTCTTCGAGCCCTACAGCGCCGCGAAGCATAATTTCAACTCGAACCCGTTCCTTAACGCGGTGAGCCCGGTCGAGCGCGTCAGCACGGCATTTTTCGCCGACTATGACCTGACCGACGACATCGAGGCGTTCGGCGAATTTCTTTATACCTTCCGCAAGTCGAACCAGATTGCGACGCCGGGAACGCTGCGCAACCTGTCGATCGCCGCGAACAATCCGACCAACCCGACGGGTCAGAATCTGTCTCTTATA
>CAUUIU010000262.1:0-4907 GCA_963545025.1 uncultured Sphingopyxis sp.
CGAGATCTACACTTCTAGCTTCGTCGGCAGCGTCAGATGTGTATAAGCGACAGTCGCCGCCCGGCGAACGGATCCAGATTTCGCTGATCGACGGATTGTCGGTGAGCATTTTTTCAAGCCGGGCGGGAAGCTCGCTGTCGATGCGGCCTTCGGCAAGTAACACATTTTCCCCGCTGCGCTTGAACGGCGTCAGCACCATTTTTTTATAGTCCGACCAATTGGGATTGGCCGGGCACGTGGGATTGTCGGGATCCATACCCGGCGGCGTCGCGCCGACACACGCAAGAAGCGCAACAAATGCAGTGATCGGCTTGATCCAGCGGTGCATAAAACCACCCCCAATTCGATCCAGACTCCTGACCGATGCCGCATGCTAAGCCATCGGCCGAACCAAGACAATATCGGCTCACGGGCGGGCCTCGCTGTGATCCGCGGCATTGACCGAACTTGTGGTCGCGGTCATTCGGGCCTAGCTTTTGAGAACGAGGAGGGGAGGGCATGCGGCCGGGACTTCGACAGAAATCGATGTTCGCGTTGATCGGAGCGATATTGCTTTCGAGCAGCGCCGTCGCAACCGCTTGGCAAGGCGACCCCCGCTTGGGTGACGGCGACAAGGCTTTCGTTCCGCCCGTGGTTGTTGAACCGCCGCTGCCCGCCTTGCCGGCGCGGCCGGCGCTCGACACCGAAAGCTATCCCGATTGCCGCGAGAATTACCGGAAGATCGAAGCCCCGTTCGATCAGGCGGCAGCCATCAATCGCTGCACCGATGCGATCGACGACTATTATAACAAGAAAATGCTGCCCTATCGCGAGGCCATGATTGCCTATCAGCGGACCTTGTCATCGCTCTATGTGTCCCAAGTGGGGGGGAACAAGCGCTATTCCGCCGCGACGCAGGATCGCTTTTACCAAATGATCATGGCCGAACATGCCGCCTCCGATCCGGAAGGCGCCAATCTCGCCGCCTATCGTGGAATCGAGGCGCAGTATCAGACCGATCGCGCCTACCTCGCCGACCGGTTTTGCTTTAACACCGGCTGCAACGGCTATCCGGTTCCCGCCTATGCCGCCAGCGCCCCCGCGCCGCTAAAGGCCGACAAGGACAGTAAGAAGCGCGATGATCAAGCCAAGCGCGCTAGCCGCGACGGCCCGGATCAAAAATGCAAGCGCGCTCGCAAGCGCGGCGGCGCACTAGGCGGACTGATCGGCGGTGTCGCGGGCAGCGCCGCGGGGCTCAAGGGCGTCGGCACGGTCGTTTCGGGGCTGTTCGGCGCGGTGCTCGTCGCCGAGATTGCGTGTCAGCTCGACGAAAAGGAGCAGAAGGTCGCTGCCGAAGCAACTGTTGCGGTGACAAAAAAGGAAGAGGTCGGCGCGACCGCCAACTGGACGAGCCCGACGCGTGAAGGCGTTGGCGGGTCTTCGACGATCACGGCGCTCAATACGGAACCCAATGGCAGCAAATGCCTTGCAATCACGGATATCGCCATCGTCGAGGGCGAAGAAACGCGCGTGTCGAAGCGCATGTGCCGTTCGAAACCGGGAGAGCCGTACAGCGTCATGGCCTGACAGCGGCGTTGCCTTTGCGCCGCGAGGGGGTTAGCGGAGGCGCAATGGACGTTTCGGACCTTCGCATCGCCCTCTTCAGCGGCAACTACAACATGACCACCGACGGCGCGAACAAGGCGCTCAACCGCCTTGTCGGCTATCTGCTGGCGCATGGCGCCGCCGTGCGCGTTTATTCGCCGACAGTCGCTCACCCCGATTTCGAGCCGACGGGTGATCTGATCAGCGTGCCGTCAATCGCGATTCCGGGGCGCAGCGAATATCGCGTTCCGGTGTCCTTCTCGTCGCGGGTCCGCGAGGATATCGTCCAGTTCGCCCCCAACATCGTCCATATCTCCAGCCCCGACCGCGTGGCGCGGCAAGCGGCGGCGTGGGCGCGGCGGCGCAAGCTGCCGGTGGCCTGTTCGGTGCACACGCGCTTCGAAACCTATGTGCGCTACTATAATCTTTCTTTCCTCGAACCGCTGGCGGTCGCCTGGCTGCGCAAACTCTATCGCAAGTGCGACGCGCTGATCGCGCCGTCCGAAAGTTTTGCGCAGGTGCTGCGCGAGCAGCGGATGAATTATGACATCGGCATCTGGACCCGCGGCGTCGAACAGGGGATCTTCAATCCGGGCCGCCGTGACATGGAATGGCGCCGCTCGCTCGGGATTGCGGACGATGTACCCGCGATCGCCTTTCTCGGCCGGCTCGTGATGGAGAAGGGGCTCGACGTATTCGCCGATGCGATCGACGTGCTTCAGCGGCGCGGCGTTCCGCACAAAGTGGTAGTAATTGGCGAAGGCCCCGCGGGCGAGTGGTTCGAATCACGCCTGCCCGATGCCAATTTCGTCGGCTTCCAGGGCGGCGAAGATCTGGCGCATGCGCTGGCGTCGTGCGATATCTTCTTCAATCCGTCGGTGACGGAGACCTTCGGCAATGTGACGCTCGAAGCCATGGCGTGCGGGCTACCCGTTGTCGCGGCGCGCGCGACGGGTAGCGCAAGTATCGTCAAGCATGGGCAGACGGGCTATCTCGTCACGCCCGGTTCGATCACGAGCTTCGCCGATCATCTCCAGCGCTATTGCCGCGACTTTCAACTGCGCGCCGAACATGGTGCCGCGGCGGTGCTTGAAAGCAGCTCTTATCAATGGGACGCGATCAATCAGGCCGTCGCTGATACCTATATCCGCCTGATCCGGCAGAAACAGCGGCGCCGGGGCTAAGATCGGGTGGCCGGGGATCTGTTCGGCGACGACGCCCCCGCGGCGAAGCGGGGAGGCGCCACTGGCCCCGTCCCGCTCGCCGAACGGCTGCGTCCGAGCACTCTCGCGGATGTTGTCGGACAGGAGCATCTGACCGGCCCCGAAGGCGCGATCGGGCGGATGGTCGCGGCGGAGCAATTGTCGTCGATCATCCTCTGGGGCCCGCCGGGCACCGGCAAGACTACGATCGCGCGGCTGCTCGCCGAGGCAGTGGGGATGCGTTTCGCGCCGCTGTCGGCGGTCTTTTCAGGCGTCGCCGACCTTCGGCAGGCCTTTGCCGACGCTGAAAAGATGGCCGCGGCGGGCAAAAGAACGTTGCTCTTCGTCGACGAAATCCATCGCTTCAATCGCGCCCAGCAGGATGGATTCCTGCCCTATGTCGAGCGCGGCACCGTCGTGCTCGTCGGCGCGACGACCGAAAATCCGAGCTTTGCGCTCAACGCGGCATTGTTGTCGCGGGCGCAGGTGCTCGTGCTCAACCGGCTCGGTGAAGAAGCGCTCGCCATGCTGGTTGAGCGGGCCGAAGCGGAAGTCGGCCGTGCTCTGCCCGTCACCGAGAACGCAAAGACGGCGCTGATCGCCAGCGCCGATGGCGACGGCCGTTTCCTGCTCAATCAGGTCGAGACATTGTTTTCGGCCGCACTCGATACACCGCTCGATCCCGCCGAACTCGCGCAATTCCTCCACCGCCGGATGCCGGTTTACGACAAGGACCGCGACGGGCACTACAATCTGATCTCGGCGCTGCACAAGGCGCTGCGCGGTTCGGACCCGCAAGCGTCGCTCTATTGGCTCGCGCGCATGCTCGTCGCGGGGGAGGAGCCGCTCTATGTCCTGCGCCGGATCACACGCTTCGCGAGCGAGGATATCGGTCTCGCCGATCCGCAGGCGCTCGTACAATGCCTTGCCGCAAAGGACGCGTACCAGTTCCTCGGCTCGCCCGAAGGCGAGCTGGCGATCGTCCAGGCGTGCCTCTATTGCGCGGTCGCGCCCAAATCGAACGCCACCTATGCGGCGCAAAAAGCCGCCTGGAACGCCGCACGGGAGACGGGATCACTGGCGCCGCCCGCCAATATCCTCAACGCCCCGACCAAGCTGATGAAGGATCTCGGCTATGGCGCGGGCTACAGCTATGATCATGATGCGCCCGACGGATTTTCGGGCGACAATTACTGGCCCGACGGCATGGAGCCCGCCCAATATTATCGCCCGGTCGACCGCGGTTTCGAAAAGCGGATAGTCGAGCGGCTGGCCTGGTGGGATGAGCGGCGGCGCGAACGGGACGGCGAATAGGATGTCCACGCCGCGCTTCGACGATTGGGACGATGTGGTCGCCTTTGCCTGCGCGCTTCCCGATGTCGAAATGGCGCCTTTTTATGGAACGCCCTGTCCGAAGCTCAATGGCAAGGCGCTCGCGTCGCCCGGCCGCGAGGCGGGCAGTTTTGCGGTGATGTGCAAGCCCGATGAGAAGGAAATCCTGCTTGAAACCGATCCCGACACCTTCTGGCAGACCCCGCATTATGAGGGGTGGCACGCGCTGCTCGTCCGTTTCGGGTCCGACGACCCCGATCGCGTCGCGAACGTCTTGCGCCGCGCCTGGTGGGATCGCGCAAAAAAGGCGCAGCGCCAAGCTTTTGGCGAGCGGCCCTGACATGTTGCACCGGCTGATCCTCGGCCTGGCCTTTGCCATCACCGCAATCCCCGCACACGCGCAAGCGCCGCAAGCGAGTGCCGAGATAAATCGCGCCTGGGCGGCGGGGTATCGGGCGGCCTTCACCTGCTCGTCGCTCTGGAACGGCGCGGGCAAATCGCTGGCCGATATCGAGCGCGACGAACTCACCGGAATCTATCCCGAGATCGAGACCGACGTCCGCGCGTTGAAGGCCGATGTCGACGACAAGGCGAAGATCGTCAGTGTGCGATATCGCGACGACATGCCGTCGCGGATAGCGCAGTGGGACAGCCGCGAGGGGTGCGTCACCTTGCCGGTCGGCGCGCAGCCAATGCGCCTCGATGGCTTCGGCAACAACCGACGCGCCGCGCTCGATGGACAGCCCTGGCCGCTCCTGTCTCTTATACACATCTCCGAGCCCACGAGAC